>JAGTAM010000139.1 GCA_023422485.1 Pseudomonadota bacterium
GGCCTCGGGCGCGGGCCCGGCCTGCTGCCCTGCCCGGTGCCACTGATCGGGCTCGCCTGCCGCGCCGCCGGACGCGAGGCCGCCTTCGACCGGCTGTCCGGCTCCCTCGTCGCCCGCACCGAGGGCCTGGAGGCCCTGGGCTGGCGGCCGGCACAGACGTCGCGGGACGGGCTCGCAGCGCTGGCGCGGGCGGGCGATTGAGGAGGGGCTGCGTTCTACGCCGTGGTCGCCTCGGCCGTTCGGCGCGGCGACGTGGGCGACGGCGCCTCCGCGCTCGTCATGGCGTGGGCCCGGTTGCGAAAATCGGGTATCGCCTCTTCGAACACGGCCTCCGCCGCCGCCCGGGCGCCCGTTGCCACCGCCTCGCGCAGGCGCGCGATCCAGCCCTCCAGCACGGCGCGGTCGGCGAAGACAGGCTTGGCCGCCATCACGCCCTCGATGCCGGCGAGCGTCACCCGCGGCTCCTCCTTGGCGAACAGGATCTCGTTGAGCCGCTCGCCCGGCCGTGCGCCGGTCACCTGGATCTCGATGTCCTCGCCGGGTTCGAAGCCCGCGAGCCGGATCATCCGCTCGGCCAGATCGCGGATGCGCACCGGCTGGCCCATCTTGAGCACGTAGACCGCCGCGCGCTGGTCGCCGGTATCGCCGCGCCCTTCCGCATCGGCGTGGGAGGCGGCGGTGAGCACGAGGTCGGAGGCCTCGCGCACGGTCATGAAGTACCGCACCATCTCCGCGTGGGTCACCGTGACCGGGCCGCCGCGGGCGATCTGCGCCTTGAACACCGGCACCACCGAGCCCGCTGAGCCCAGCACGTTGCCGAAGCGCACGGCAATGAGCCGGGTCGCTTCCGCGCCGCCGCGTTCGGCGTCGAGCGCGGTTTCATGATCGAGGGACTGGGCGACCATCTCGGCGAAGCGCTTGGTGACGCCGAGCTGCGAGACGGGCTCGATCGCCTTGTCGGTCGAGATCATCACCAGCGCCCGCGCCCCCGCGGCCACCGTCGCCTCGGCGACGTTGATCGAGCCGAAGACGTTGGTCTTGATGCCCTCGGCCCAGTCGCGCTCGAGATAGGGCACCTGCTTCAACGCGGCGGCGTGGAAGACGTAGGTGGGCCGGAAGTCGCGGATGATCGCGTGCAGCCGCTCGCGGTCGCGAATGTCGGCGAGCGCGCCTTGCACCTCGGCCTCGGCGTGGAGCAGGGCCGGACCGTTGAGGACGGCGTGCAGCGCCGGTTCCGAGTTCTCGATGACGAGGAGCGCCACGGCGCCGAAGGCGACGGCGCGGGCGCAGATCTCCGCGCCGATCGAACCGCCGCCGCCGGTCACGATCACGCGGGCGCCGGTGAGGAAGTGTTCCAGGCGCGGCCGGTCGATGGCGACGGTGGGCCGAAGCAGCAGATCCTCGATCTCCAGCGGCGCGAGTTCGGCGTCGCGCATCCCCTCACCGAGGCTGGTGACGCGGGCAAGCGGCAGGCCGAGCCGGCGGGCGCGGGCGATGAGGTCGTCAGGTTCGGATTCGGGTGCCAGCGCGCTCGGCGTCGCCACGAGCCGGCGCACCGGCAGGCCGCGAGTGGCCAGATCGGCCACCACCTGTTCGAGGTCGCGGAACCCGCCGAGCACGGGCACGCCGCGCATCATCTGGCCCGCCTCATCCGCCCGCGGCGATAGGATGCCCTTGGGCGAGAGCCGTTTGACCGAGCCGGATTCGATCGCCCGCAGCACGATCTCGATATCGGCGCCGCGGCCGAGCAACAGCGTCGGCGTGGTGGCGGCGCGCGCCTGGCTCTGCCGCGAGCGGGCGTATTTCAGGTAGCGGAAGGCCAAGCGCGGCCCGCCGAGCAGGAAGATCTGCAGCACCCAGTAGAGGAGGATGGCGACCTTGCCGAAGAAGTAGAACCCGTAGAGGTTCGAGGAGACCAGCACGTAGTCGAGCACAAGCAGCGTCAGCGCGGTCACGCTGGCGGCACGCACGATGCCGGCGAGGTCGGGCAGCGAGGCGAAGCGCCACTTGGTGCGGTAGAGCCGGAACCACGCGTAGATCAGCCCGGCATAGGCCAGGAAGGGCGGCAGCAGCAGCGGCAGCGCGTGCAGGCGCTCGGCCAGCGCCCCGTCCTGAAAGCGGAAGACGAAGGTCAGCACCACGGCCGCCGCGGTCGCGGCGAGATCGTGGACGACCATCACCGCCGTCTTGAAGGTGCGCTTCTGCATGGTGCTTCGTGTCAGAGCATCGGCCCGAATGATCGATACCGGTTTCGGCCGAAGGCCGATGCTCCAGGCGGAGCGCGGTATCGGCGCCGACCGGGGGGATTGTCAACGCGCGGCGCGGACCGCCTTGGCGACCGCTCCGTCCCCTTCGTCGAGATCCGGGGCGTCGATGTGGCGGTAGCGGGCCTGGATCAGGCCGAAGGCGCCGAAGGCGAAGTGGCCGGCGGCGACGATGGCGAGCAGCACCCAGCCGTAGGGCTGCGCCCGCAGCGCGGCGAAGGCACCCGACAGGCCGGTCGCGTCCGAGGAGGCTTGGGTCCAGGCGGCGGTCAGGACGAAGCCGCCGATCATCAGGAAGACGAGGCCGCGCGCGGCGTAGCCGAACCGGCCGAGCCGACAGACCCATGTCTCCGAGCCCGAGGGAAGGGAGAGCCTCTCGGTGACGTTGCCCTTCCAGGCCTTGGCGGCGTAGCCGATCCCGGCGCCGACGATGCCGAGGCCGACGATCCCGACGAGCCAGGGGCCGAGGGGCTGGTCGAGCAGCCACTTGGTCCAGTCCCGCACTCCGTCTCCGCCGGCCGAGGCGCGGCCGATGCCGAAGGCGAGCTGGCCCGCGGTGAGGGCGAGGCCGGCATAGATCACGGCGCTGATCAGGTGGGCACCGCGCACGGCGAGCGCCTTGGGCGAGCGCCCGCGCCGATCCGCATCGGTTGCCCCCTCCACGAGTCGCCACAGGGCGAAGCCCGCGAGCCCGAAGGCGATCAGCCCGACGATGACGGCGCCGAACGGGCCGCCGAGCACTGCGCGGATCGCGCTTTTGCTGTCGCCGGCCGATCCGCCCTGGCCCAGGGCGGCGAGCACGGCCAGCGTCCCCACGACGCAGTAGACGACGCCGCGGGCGCCGTAGCCGAAGCGGGCGAGATGCTCCAGCGCGTTGTCGTTCCGGCTCCAAGCCATCCGGGTCAGTCGCGCTCGCGGTCGGGCTTGCCGGCCAGCGCCACGTAGAAGCCGAGCCCATCGCCCGCGGGCAGGGTTTGCAGCCGGTCGATCCATCCGCGCCGCTTGGCGTCGAGAAGCTGGCGTCCGATCGGCTGGAACAGAGTCTCGCCCCCACCCTCCGGGGGCGGGTCCAGGCGGATCGCCACGGTCTTGCCCTTGGCGAAGCGGCTGCGCTCCAGCATGTCGGTCAGCGAGGCCTCGGCGGTCGGCCGGTTGGCCCCGCGCAGGTCGAGCACCGATTCCGCGTCGGTCACCCCGAGCGAGCCGCGCAGCTTGTTGGCGTAGTAGTCTTCGAAATGGGGCAAGGCCGGTCCCGCGCGGGTTCGTCGTCTAGAAGGCGATGTCGTCGTAGATCTCGGCAACGGCCAAGCGGCCGCCGAGTTCGGGCAGGTCGATCGCGGCGCTCAGGTCCCGGGCCTCGAACCCCCAACCGCCGTCGGCACCGCGACGCCGTACCTCGAAGCGCGGTTCGTCCCCATAGACGATCAGGAAAGCCTTGAGCGAGGCGCTACTGCGGTAAAAATCGGTCTTGCGGTCCCGGCTCATGGTCGAGGGCGAGAGGACTTCGGCGACGAGGACGGGATCGCCGGCATAGCCGTCCTTCAGCGGCGGCCCGCAGCGCACCACCACGTCGGGGATCGGCGCGAAGGTGTCCATGGTATCGCTCAGCACGGCGATGCCGGGAATGGCGCGGCAGCCGCGGTCACGACCGAACGGACGGAGATGCCGGACCAAGTTCGCGACGATCTGCTGGTGCCGCTCGCTCTGCGGCGCCATCGGCACCAGCTCGCCGTCGATCAGCTCCCAGCGCTCCTCGTCGGGAAGGGGGGTAACCCAGGCCTGATAC
>JAGTAM010000208.1 GCA_023422485.1 Pseudomonadota bacterium
CACGGCGCAGACGCCGATGGATCTCACCGGCCCGGCGGCCGGCGATCCCCGCCTCGTCACCGAGGCCGATCCGAGCGGCCGGCGCGTGCTCGGCATGATCAACAACTGCTCGGGCGGCGTCACACCCTGGGGGACGTGGCTCTCGGGGGAAGAGAACATCAACTACTATTTCGGCGGCTCGCTGCCCGCCGGGCATCCGGAGGCCGCCAACGCCAAGGCGATGGGCATGGGGAGCCTGCAATACGCCTGGAGCCGCTTCCATCCGCGCTTCGACCTCGCGCGGACGCCGAACGAGCCGAACCGCTTCGGCTGGGTGGTCGAGATCGATCCGTTCGATCCGGGCACGACCCCGAAAAAGCGCACGGCGCTCGGCCGGTTCAAGCACGAGGGCGCGGCGGGCGCGCGCGCGATCGACGGACGCTACGTCGTCTATCTCGGCGACGACGAGCGCTTCCAGCACGTCTACCGCTTCGTCAGCAACGAGAAAGTGCAGGCGGAGCGCGGCGCCAATGCCGACCTGCTCGATTCCGGCACGCTCAGCGTCGCCCGGTTCGAGCCGGACGGCACCGGCCGCTGGCTGCCGCTGGTGCACGGCGCGAACGGACTCGATGCGGGCAACGGCTTCGGATCCCAAGCCGACGTGCTGATCGAGACCCGCCGCGCCGCCAAACGGCTCGGCGCCACGCCGATGGACCGGCCCGAGGACATCGAGGCCAACCCGCGCACCGGCCGCGTCTACGTGATGCTGACCAACAACACGAAGCGCACCGCCGATCAGGAGGAACCGGCCAATCCGCGCGGCCCCAACGCCTTCGGCCACGTCATCGAGATCGCCCCCGACGGCACCGACCACGGCGCCGAGACCTTCCGCTGGGAGGTGCTGGTGCGCTGCGGCAACCCTTCGAAGCCGGACGTGAAGGCGAGCTTCTCCGCTCTCACCACCGAGAACGGCTGGTTCGGCATGCCCGACAACTGCACCTTCGACGGGCGCGGCCGCCTCTGGATCGCCACCGACGGCAACAACCGCCGCGCCACCGGCCGCGCCGACGGCATCTGGGCGGTGGAGACGGAAGGCCCGCGCCGGGGCACGGCGCGCCACTTCCTGCGGGTGCCGGTGGGCGCCGAGATGTGCGGCCCCTGCTTCACCCCCGACGACGAGACCTTCTTCGTCGCCGTGCAGCATCCCGGCGAGCCCGACGAGGACGGCGCGCTCGGCTCCTACGAGAAGCCCTCGACCCGCTGGCCGGACTTTTCGCCGGATGTACCGCCGCGGCCGTCCGTCGTGGCGGTGCGTCGGACCGGGGGCGGACGGATCGGGTGAAGAAGAGGCTTGCTGGTCACCGTCATCGCGAGGCGGGGCCGACGCGATCGAGAGCGCGTCCTGCCCGGAGGCGCCGCCGGATCACTTCGCCGATCCTCGCGATGACGAAGCCGCAGCGGTGACAGACGGGGGCCATCTCCCGTCTCGACGCGGCCCGAGCGGCCGGCTATTCCCGCGCGCATGCCTGACCTTCTGCTCGAACTCCGCTCCGAAGAGATCCCCGCGCGCATGCAGCGGCGCGCGGCCGAGGATCTGAAGAAGCTCGTCACCGACGCGCTGGTCGAGCGCGGGTTCCTCTACGAGGGTGCCAAGGCCTTCGCGACGCCGCGGCGGCTGGCGCTGCACATCGCCGGGCTGCCCGCCCGCGGCGAGGCCGTGCGCGAGGAGCGGCGCGGGCCGCGCGTCGGCGCGCCGGACGCCGCCATCCAGGGCTTCCTGAAGAGCGCGGGGCTGGCCAGCCTCGATCAGGCCACCACCGTTACCGATCCGAAGAAGGGCGAATTCTACCTCGCGGTGATCGAGCGGGCCGGCCGCGAGACGCTGGACGTGCTGGCCGAGATCCTGCCGGGGATCATCCGGAACTTCCCTTGGCCGAAATCGATGCGCTGGGGCGCCGCCTCGGCCCAGCCCGGCTCCCTGCGCTGGGTGCGCCCGCTGCAATCGATCGTCGCCACCTTCGGCCCCGAGACCGAGACGCCGGACGTCGTGCCGTTCTCGGTCGACGGCATTACCGCGGGCACGGTCACGAGCGGCCACCGCTTCCTCAGCCCGGAGCCCTTCGAGGTGCGCCGTTTCGACGACTACGTCCAGGCGCTGGAGCGCGCCGACGTGATCCTCGATGCCGACCGGCGCAAGGACATCATCCTGCACGACGCCAAGGATCTCGCTTTCGCCCGCGGCCTCGATCTCGTGGAGGACGAGGGCCTGCTGGAGGAGGTGGCCGGGCTGGTGGAGCGACCGGTGGTGCTGATGGGCTCTTTCGAGGAGCGCTTCCTCGAGATCCCGGCCGAGGCGATCCGGGCCACCATCCGCGCCAACCAGAAATGCTTCGTGCTGCGCAAATCCGGCTCCGAGGAACTGGCGCCGGCCTTCGTGCTGGTCTCGAACCTCGTCGCCTCCGATGGCGGCGCGGCGATCACCGCCGGCAACGAGCGCGTGGTGCGCGCCCGGCTCTCGGACGCGAGGTTCTTCTGGGAGACCGACAAGGCAACGAAGTTGGAAGATCGGTTGCCGAAGCTCGACACGATCGTCTTCCATGAGAAGCTCGGCACGCAGGGTGAGCGCGTCGCCCGCATCGCCGCGCTGGCCAAGGAGATCGCGCCACTGGTGGGCGCCGACCCGGCTCTGGCCGAACGCGCGGCCCGGCTCGCCAAGGCCGACCTCGTCACCGAGATGGTCGGCGAGTTTCCGGAACTGCAGGGCCTGATGGGCCGTAAATACGCGGCGCTCCAGGGCGAGCACCCGAGCGTCGCCGCCGCGATCGAGGAACACTACAAGCCGGTGGGGCCGAGCGACCGCGTGCCGACCGATCCGGTTTCCCTCACCGTGGCGCTGGCCGACAAGCTCGATACATTGGCAGGCTTCTGGTCCATCGACGAGAAGCCGACGGGCAGCAAGGACCCGTTCGCATTGCGGCGGGCCGCGTTGGGCGTGATCCGCGCCGTGATCGAACGGTCGCTGCGGCTGTCTCTGGCCTCACTGCTGAACGGCCGCTTCGCGCGCGAGAGCGCTGAGCGTACCGCCGATCTCCTTGCCTTCTTCGCCGACCGCCTGAAAGTCTATCTGCGCGACCAGGGCGCCCGCCACGACCTGATCGATGCCGTCTTCGCCCTGCCCGGTCAGGACGATCTTTTGCTCGTCGTCCGCCGCGTCGAGGCCTTGGGCGCGTTCCTGAGCACGGATGACGGCAAGAACCTGCTCGCCGGCTACAAGCGTGCGGCCAACATCCTGCGCATCGAGGAGAAGAAGGACGGCCACGCCTACGACGCCGCCCCCGATGTGGCGCTGGCCGCCTCCGGCCAGCCGGAGGAGCAGGCGTTGGCCCAGGCGCTCGCGGCGGCGCGGCAGGAGGCCTCCGCCGCCGTGGCTGCCGAGGACTTCTCGGGTGCGATGCGGGCGCTGTCGCACTTGCGGGCGCCGGTGGACGCGTTCTTCGAGACCGTCACCGTCAACGCCGATGACCCGGCCCTTCGCAGGAACCGGCTGCTGCTGCTCAACGCCCTGCGTGCAGCCACCCGCGAGGTGGCCGACTTCTCGCGCATCGAGGGCTGACGAGGAGGGAGGCCAGGGTGTCTGTCCACCCTGGCTTGGCGGGGCCGCGCCGTCGCCGCGCCGGCGGCGATCGTTCGTCGCAAGAGCTCTATAGTCGTCAGGTGGGCGACGGTGGGGACAGCCTGCTCGCGATGCTTGATTGTTGCTAATCGGCCATCGCCGTTCGACGCGAAACCTGTTTCAGATCCCGACGCTTTCCCTTGGAAACGAATTCGATCGGGTTCGAAATACCTGGTCGGGTCCGTCTCTGAACTCTTGATTGAGCACGTGCCGTTTCGCTCGCGGCACAAGCCGATCGGCAGGTGCCAGCGTGTCGGCGATATCGGGTTTCGATCCTCTTGCCTTGATCGACGCATGCTACGCGGCCGCCCTCGATCGTGAGCGGTGGTCGGGCGCGCTCGACGGGATCGCCGATGCGGTCGGGGCCCGTGGGGCGGTGATCGTCTCGCACGATCCGGCACGCACGGCGCAGACGCTGACCTCCGAGCGGATCGCCGATGTGAACCTCGATTACGGCGTCGGCGGCTGGTGGCAGCACGACTCGCGCATCCGCCTCGGCCGGGAGCGCTGCATCATGCGGCCGGGCACGGTCACGGTCGATGAGATGTACATCACGGCCGACGAGAAGCGCGCCGATCCGTTCTTCCAGTATTTCATCGACCGGCACGGTCTCGGCAATCTCTGCGCCTATGTCGGCGCCGACCCGATGGACCGCCACACCCTGTCGTTCAGCGCGCCGCGCGACCTGCGCAAGGGGCCGTTCGAGGGCGCCGAGATCGAACGGCTGGGGCTCGTCGGCCCGCACGTCATCCGCGCCTTCCGGCTCACGGCGCTCGTCGGCGACCTGCGCCGGGAGGTGCAGGGGTTGGCCTCCGCCCTGGAGGGGATGCGGGCGGGAACCGTCGTGCTCGACTCCCGTGGCCGGGTCCGGCGCGTCAGCCCCGCGGGGGAGCGCTTGGCGGCGGGTTATCTCGCCCTGCGCACCGGGGCCGTCCCCGCGGCCGCGGAGCCGGGCGAAGGGGCTCGCTTCGACCGGTTCCTCAGCGACGTTCTGTCGGCGCAGGCATGGCCGCTTCAGGAGAGGCTCCTCCTGCGTCGCCGAGGCGGAGGGCGTCCGCTGTATGTCGAGGCGCTCCCCCTGCGCGGCGGTGACCCGCTTCCGGAGGCCGGCACCGGGCTCGGCGGCGGCGTGATCCTGCTCCTGCGCGATCTGCTCGCGCCGGCCACGCGCCCGATCGAGCCGCTGCTGGAGCAGCTCGGCCTCACCCGGGCCGAGGCGCGGGTCGCGGCCCTGGTCGGCCGGGGCGCCGCACCGCGAGAGGTGGCCGATCAGCTCACGGTCGGCGAGAGTACGGTGCGCAGCCAGCTCAAGGCCGTCTACGGCAAGCTCGCGATCCGTCGCCAGAGCGAGCTCGCGGTGTTCATCACCCGCCTCGACAGCCTCTGAAGACGGCCCTGCCCTATTCCGGTTCGTCCCGGCGCTGGCGCAGTTCCGGCACCGGTTGATCGGGCTCGGCGACCGGCGTTCCCTGACTCTCCGAGCGGCTCGAATCCACGAACAGCCGCGCCTCGCCCTCGCGCACGCCGAGGCTGCGCAGCGCGTAGGTCATCATGCCGAGCGCCAGTTCCCGCTCGGCCATGAGGACGAGGCCGACGCCGTCCTCCTCCAGACGGCGGCGCTCGCTGTCGCTGTGGGTGCGCACCACGCTGTCGATGCCGGGATTGGCAGCGCGAGCCTTAGCAAGCAGCCGCCGCGCCTGGTGGGGGTCGGGGGTCGCGACCACGACGAGGCGGGCGGAGCCGATATCGGCGGCGTCCAGGATGCCCGGCGCGGTGGCATCGCCGAACACCGCCGGCACCCCCTGCGCCCGCAAGTCCTCGACCCGGCGCCGGGCGCGCTCCACCACGACTAATGGCAGGTTCCAGTCCTGCAGCGCCTTGCCGATGGCGCTGCCGACGCGGCCGTAGCCGATGATCACGGCATGCC
>JAGTAM010000215.1 GCA_023422485.1 Pseudomonadota bacterium
GCGCCAGGGCGGCGGGAGGCGCCGCAGCCGGCGCCGCCGCGACCAAGGCCGGGGCGGGGGGCGCGACCTGAACCGAGACCGCCTCGATCTTGCGGACGACGCGGATGCGCAAGTCACCCTTCTCGACCTCGATCTCGCTCAGGTCGGTCTCGGCGACCATCCGGGCGAGCTCGCGCACCAGTTCGGGATCGAAGGGTTCGTTCTTGGCCATCGGCTCTTGGTTCACGTCAGGAGGCGGACAGGAGCTGTCCACGCAGGAGATGGGCGAGGGCATCGAGCCCGACAACGTAACTGTGGGGGCCGAAGCCCGAAATCACACCGGCGCAGACCGGGGCGATCCGCGACACGTGCCGAAATTCCTCGCGGGCGTGGACGTTCGAGAGGTGGACTTCCACCGCCGTCACCCCCGCTCCCTTGATCGCGTCGCGCAGCGCGATCGAAGTGTGCGTGTAGGCGGCGGCGTTGATGAGAACGCCAGCCCCGGCGGCGCCGGCCTCCTGCACGAACGTCACGAGTTCGCCCTCGTGATTCGTCTGACGGAAGGTCAGGGCAATATCGAGGCGGGCCGCCCGCTCCCGCAGGTTTTGCTCGATGTCGGCGAGGGTCGCGGCACCGTAGATGCCCGGCTCGCGCTGGCCCAGCAGGTTGAGGTTCGGCCCGTTGAGGCAGTGAATCGCGATCATGCCGTCCGGATATCGTCGGCCGGAGGCTTCGCGAACCGCCCGGCAGGAAGGGCGGTCTTAGACGAGTGCGTCGGTGCGCGACAAGGGTGCGCGGGCATGATTAGGTTGCCCTTTCCTTAAGGCTCCCAGGGCTCCGCGCGGGCGGACGGGGGCATGGGAGAAGCGCTGCGGCGAGGGACCTTGGGATGATCGGAGACCGGAAGCCGAGTCTGGAGCATCCGCTCCTGGGCAGGATCACTTATGTCAGCCGCTACTGGGACGGGCATGTCCGCCTGGACGGTTTCGAGACGCCGTTCCAGCTCATCGTCCGCGCCGGCCCGGACGGCCCGTCGGAAAAGCAGGTCGCGGCCATGGCGCGGCTGGCTTCGGACAGTGCCCGGATCCGGCGCGAGGCGAGCGCACCGATGATCGAGGTCCACCGCGAATCCGGCCTCGTGCCGGGCGGTCTCGGTGCCGATCTGGAACGGATCTGGGATGCTCTCGAGCCCGAACAGATCGAGCTGTCGAATGAAGACTACTACCGGGACGGCCGCATCGCGGTCCTGCTCATCTTCGGGTCGCTTCAGGAACCGGATTTTGCGCCCGCGATCGAGACGGCTGACGGGCGGTTCGTTCAAGTGCTGGGCGGAACCTGAGACCGTCCGAGGGAGGGGTCAGTAGGTCCAGCGCTGAGCCTTGTTCACGAGGAAATCGCGGAAGGCCTGGACGCGGGCCACCGAGCGCATCTCCTCGGCGTAGACGAGATAGCTCTCCATCGTCGGCATCTCGCTCTCGCGCAGCACTTGGACGAGGCTCTCGTTCCCGTCGACGGCGTAGTCCGGCAGGATGCCGACGCCGACGCCCGCCTCCATCGCCTTGTGGAGCGCGGTGATGTTGTTGACCGTGAAATGGACCGGACGGCGCTCGTCGCCCTCGCGGCCGATGCTGGCGAGGTAGTGGGTGGCGAGCAGGTAGGACGGCTCGTTGCCGCCGAAGGAGACGAGGCGGTGCTCGTCGAGATCGGCGATGGTCTTGGGCTCGCCGAAGCGCTTGACGTAATCGGGGCTCGCGAAGGCGTGATAATGCACCGTGAACAGCCGCCGCTGGATCAGGTCGGGCTGAGCGGGACGGCGCATGCGGATGGCGATGTCGGCCTCGCGCATGGCGAGATCGAGTTCCTCGTTGGTGAGCACCAGCTCGATCCGCACGTCCGGATAGAGGTCGAGGAATTCGGAAACGCGCTGCGACAGCCAGGAGGTGCCGAGGCCCACCGTCGTCGTCACCCGCAGGTCGCCGGAGGGGCGCTCGCTGGTCTCGACGAGGCGGGCGCGGGTGTTCTCCAGCCGGAGCTTCATGTCGCGGGCGGCGCGGAACAGAAGGTCGCCCTGCTCGGTCAGGATCAGGCCGCGGGCGTGCCGATGGAACAGGGGGGCCTTCAGCTCCCGCTCCAGGGCGCTGATCTGCCGGCTCACCGCCGATTGGCTGAGGCCGATGTCGTCGCCGGCCCGCGTGAAGCTCCCGGCCTCCGCGACGTTGAGGAAAATCCGGATCTTGTCCCAATCCAAGGCCGTCACTCCCGCCCGTCGAGGTCGGCCCGTCGCGGTCAGCCCATTACGGGGACCACGACCTTCGGGCGTTGCACGACGCCAGTCTGCTACTCCGCCGTGTTCGGCGGAAGGCTCCTTTGCGAAACCTGCCGGCTCCCGCAGCCTTCAGGTTAGGGCGGCAAGCTTGCGATTTCGTTGCGTCTTTTTCGCCATCAACAGGGAAATGCGTATCGAACAACGTCTTGAATGCTTCGGCAGCGTCGGTTCCCGCTCGGTCTGCGCGTCCGACACGACGGTGAGGCGGGCATTCTTTTGAGCAGTACTTGAAGCGCCCACAAAATACCCGACGCGCGCGGGCCACCGGCCCGGCGGTTCGGTGTCCTCTCACAACGCTCGCCGTGCCGCCGCCGGAGCGACGACGGCCGGTGATCGGGCGTCTTGTGAGGCACTCTTACTCGGCCGCGGCCTTGGCCGGGCTCTCCCCGACATCGAGATTGGCCAGGAACTTCTCCGCCTCCAGCGCCGCCATGCAGCCCATGCCGGCCGCGGTGATCGCCTGGCGGTAGGCATCGTCGGTGACGTCGCCGGCCGCGAACACACCCGGAATCTCGGTCGCCGTGGTGCCCGCTGTCACGTTGATGTAGCCGCCGTGCCGCATCGGCAACTGGCCCTCGAAGATCGCGGTGGCCGGCTGGTGGCCGATGGCGACGAACAGGCCGTCGGTGGGCTGCTCGACGATCTCACCGGTGCGCAGGTCCTTGAGGCGCAGATGCGTGACGGAGGGCGGCGCGTCGGAGCCGCAGATCTCCTCCACCGCGTGGTGCCACTTCACCGTGACGTTGGCGTGCTTGAACAGGCGCTCCTGCAGGATGCGCTCGGCCCGGAACTCGCCGCGACGGTGGATCACGGTGACCGACTTGGCGAGGTTGGCGAGATACAGCGCTTCCTCGACCGCGGTGTTGCCGCCGCCGACCACGGTGACGTCCTTGCCGCGGAAGAAGAAGCCATCGCAGGTGGCGCAGGCCGAGACGCCGAAGCCCTGGAACTTCGCCTCCGAGGGCAGGCCCAGCCACTTCGCCTGGGCGCCGGT
>JAGTAM010000293.1 GCA_023422485.1 Pseudomonadota bacterium
CTTCAGGACCTCGACGCCCTTCTCCGGACTGAGGCGGCCGGCGAACAGGATGCCGTCGCGCGGGCCGTCGCCCGGCGGGCCGTGATCGGGGTGGCCGTTCGGCTTCACGAAGATGCGGTGCGCCGGCAGTCCCGCTGCGACGAAGCGGCCGCGGGCGAACTCGGTGAGTGCGACGAAGGCGTCGACGTCCCGCGTCCAGGTGCCCGTTCGGCGGTGCCGGTCGATCATCCGCGCCACGGCCAGGGTGCCGAGCCGCGAGCCGCGGTAGCAGCCGTGGCGCACGGCGGCGTAGGAGGAGCCGGTGAGGCAGGTCTCGCAGGGCGCGCCATCGCGCATCAGCATGGCGCCGGCGCAGGCGAGGCGGAAATTGTGCAGCGTCTGCACCGTCACCGGCCCGAGCGCCCTCACCACCCCGTGCATCGCCGGCGAGACCAGGGGGAAGGTGTTGTGGGCGTGGACCACGTCCGGCCGGAACCGCTCCACCGCCGCGACCACGCGGGCGATCCCGCGGGGGGCGTGCGGCGCCTCGAAGGCCGTGCGCAGGCGGTCGAGGGGGGTGCGGATGTCGTCGTTGTGGAAGGTCAGCGTCTCGACCGTGCAGCCGGCTGCGGCGAGAGCCGCGGCCTCGTGCTCCGCCACCGCGTCCTCGCCGCCGCGGATCTGGTAGTGATTGTGGACGATGAGGACGCGCAACGCTCCGCCTCTCAGGACCGCTGCGGGTGGGGCTGCCGCGCCATCTTCCAGAGGAAGACCGGCGCCATCACGAGGTAACGCCGCCACAACCGCCGGGGCTCGCTGAGGAGACGGTGCAGCCATTCGAGCGCCAGCGTTTGCATGATCTTCGGCGCGCGCTTCACCGCCCCGGAATGGAAGTCGAAGGCGGCACCGACGCCGATCAACACCGTGCCCGGAAGCCGGTCGAGGTGATCGTTCATCCAGGTGTCCTGCTTCGGCGTCGAGAGGCCGATCCAGACGATGTGCGGCTCGGTCGCCCGGATCGCATCCGTGAGTGCCGCGTCCAACTCCGGAGCGACGGCACCGAAGGGCGGGCAGGCGAGCCCGCAGACCTGCGTGCCGGGGTACTTGCGAGCGAAGTTCCGCGCGACCTGCTCGGCCACGCCCTCCTTGCCGCCATAGAGGTAGTGGCGGATACCCGTGTTCTGGGTCGCCGCGAACATCTCCTCCATCAGCGAGGGGCCGGGCACGCGGTCGGTGCCGTGCGCGCGGAAGAACCGGCTGATGATGGTCAGCGGCGCCCCGTCCGGGAGGATCATGCTGGCCCGCTCGTGCGCGGCCCTCAGGTCGGGCTGTTCCTGGGCGCACATGATGCCGTGGACGTCCCGCACGCAGCCCATGCTGGTGCGCCGCGACCGCGCCCAGCCGATCAGGGTGCGGATCGCCAAGGGCATGTCGACGACGCTCACCGGCACGCCGAGGATGCGGGTCGCCGGCAGGCGGTGCGAGGCCCCGTCCGCGGGGACGAAGTGGGGATCGTTCCGGTTGATCCGCAGCGCGTAGGGCTCCGGCGCCGGAACGGAAACCGCATCGCTCATGCGCAGGCTTCCCTCGATCTCAGGCATCGGCCACATGCTCCTGGAACCACGCATAGGTCTCGGCGATCCCGTCCCGCAGCGGCACCTTCGGCGCCCAGCCCAGGCCGCGCAGCTTGTCCGCCGACATCAGCTTGCGTGGGGTGCCGTCGGGCTTGCTCGGATCACGCACGATCTCGCCCTCGAACCCGACGACGTCGCAGACGAGGCGGGTCAGGTCGTAGATCGGGATATCCTCGCCCGAGCCGACATTGACGTGCTCGGCCTGCGAATAGGTCTTCATCAGGTGGACGCAGGCATCGGCGCAGTCGTCGACGTGCAGGAACTCCCGGCGCGGCGATCCGGTGCCCCAGATCACCATCTCTTTCGCCCCGTTGCGCTTGGCTTCGTGCGCCTTGCGGATCAGGGCGGGCAGGACGTGGCTGGAGGTGAGGTCAAAATTGTCGCCCGGCCCGTAGAGGTTGGTCGGCATGGCCGAGACGAAGTCGCGGCCGTGCTGCTGGCGGTAGGCCTGGGCGAGCTTGATCCCGGCGATCTTGGCGACCGCGTACCACTCGTTGGTCGGCTCCAGCGCGCCCGTCAGCAGGCTCGACTCGACGATCGGCTGCTCGGCGAATTTCGGGTAGATGCAGCTCGAGCCGAGGAACAGCAGCTTGGCCACGTCCGCGCGGAAGGCCGCCTCGATGACGTAGGCCTCGATCATCAGGTTCTCGTAGAGGAAGTCGGCCGGGTAGGTCGCGTTGGCGAGGATGCCGCCGACCTTGGCCGCCGCCAGGAACACCGCGTCCGGACGCCGGTCGCGCATCCAGGCGCGCACGGCGGCCTGGTCGCACAGGTCGAGTTCCGCGCGGGTGGCGGTGAGGATCTCGCAATCCTCACCCTTCAGCCGCCGCACCAGGGCGCTGCCGACGAGGCCGCGATGTCCGGCCACAAAAACGGTCTTGCCCGCCAAGCTGTGCATTGGGCCGTTCCTCACAGAAGCGGATTGGAATCGGTCGGCGCCGGGTTCTCGCGGTACCACGCGACCGTGCGCTCGATCCCCTGGACCAGGGAGATGGCGGGCGCGTAGCCGATCGCCCGCATCTTGCCGATGTCGGGGCAGCGGCGCGGCGTCGCCCCGGCGGCGGCCGGCCCGGCGACGAGATCGACGCGCACGCCCAAAGCCTCCGCGGTGATCCGGGCGAGATCACGGATCGCGACCTCCTCCATCGAGCCGATGTGGTAGACGTTCATGCTCTCGCCCGAGCGCCACATCCGGACGATGCCATCGACAACGTCGCTGACGTAGCAGAAGGCCCGCGTCTCGCTGCCGTCGCCCTGGAGCGTAATGGACCCGCCGTCGCCGGCCGCCACGATCTTCTCGATCAGTTGCGGCACCACGTGCTTCCAGCCCATGTCGGGACCGTAGACGTTGTGGGGCCGGAAGACCTGGACCTTGCGCAGCTTGTCGCGACCGTAATTGAAGGCGATCAGCTCCGAGATCAGCTTCGAGCCGCCGTAGGAGTAGCGCGGGTTGAGCGAGTCGGGGATCACCATCTCGATGTCCTCGTTCGTCGGCACCACGCGCGGGGTCTGGTAGACCTCCGCCGAGGAGGCGACGACGAGGTCGGGCACGCCCGCCTCGATGCAGGCCTCGGTCACGGCCAGCGCACCGCGCACGCCGACATCGAGCACGAGTTGGGGCTGGGTGTAGAAGTTCTCGGTGCCGTTGACGGCGGCCAGATGAAACACGCACGCGACGCCCTTGAGCACTTCGACCAGTGCCGCCTTGTCACGCACGTCGAGCGTCGCCCGCTCGATCGCGCCGGGCGCGTCGGCGAGGCGCGAAGCCTGCCCACGGATGTAGTTGTCGATCGCGACGACCTCGTGCCCCTCGGCCAGGAGCGCGCGGGTGAGATGGGCGCCGATGAATCCGCCCGCTCCGGTGACAGCCAGCCTGCTCATTGAAACTTACCCACGAGGTTGCCCACGGTGACGTAGCGATTCTCCAGAACCTCCGCCGGCATCTCGCTGAGGTTGTTCCAGTAATCGTAGACGAAGGCATCGTCCGACATCGTACCGATGATCTTTTCCAGATCGATCTTCGAATATTCCGGATGATTGTTGGCGATCACCAGCACGTCGGCGCCCTCGCAGGCGGCGGCGAGGCTGTCATAGGGCGTCAGGCCCGACGAGATCGCCCGGACGTGATCCATCGGCACCACGCCGTCATAGACGCGGATCTCCGAGAACTGCTCGCTGGCCATCATCTCGCGGATGACGTGGAGCGACATCGACCCGCGCAGGTCGTCGGTCTCCGGGCGCCCCTTGAAGGCGAGCCCTGCGACCACCGCCTTGAACGGCCCGGCGCGGCGCCCCCGCAGCCGCTCGACGAGGCTTCCCACCGTCTCCGCCGGCTGGCGCTCGTTGACGAGCCGGGAGGCGGCGGTGATCTCGAGGGTCACCCCCTTGCCCGAGACCGAGGACAGCAGGATGTGCGGATCCTTCTCCAGGCAAGGCCCGCCGACGAGGCCGGGGGCGGCGACGTTGGTGCGGGTATAGCCGAGCTTGCCGTAGCGGATCACGTCGTTGGCGTTGATGCCGAGCGCGTCGCAGGCCCGCGCCACCTCGTTGGCGAAGGCGAAATGGACGTCGCGCGAGGTGTTGTCGACGAGCTTGATCATCTCCGCCGTCTCCGGGCTCGCGACCCGGACGATGGTGTGGGTCAGGCGGCTGAACAGGGCAGCGGCCGCATCGGACGCGTCCGGCGTCTGCCCGCCGACGATCTGCGGCAGGTTGATGAGTTCGCGCATGGCGTCGCCCTCGAGCGTCCGCTCGGGGCACATGGCGAGGTGGTAGTCGATGCCGGTGCGGTCGAGGATCGGCTTGACCACGCCGGTCGTCGTGCCGATCCGAACGGTCGAGCGCAGGATCACCGTCGCGCCCTCCGAGAAGTGCTCGGCCACCTCGCGGGTCGCCTCCTCGATCATGTCGAGGCGCGGCTCGTGCGAGCCGGGATAGAGCGGCGTGCCGACGGTGATGATGTAGTACTCGGCACGCGGCACGTCGCGCGTCGTGGTGCTGGCGACGAAGCGGCCCTTCTTCACCACGTCGGCGAGCGCCGCCTGGAGCCCCACCTCGGCGAAGTGCGGAACGCCGGCATTGGTCTTCTCGACGACGTCCGGCCGCTTCTCGATGCCGTAGACCTGCACGCCGCGGCGTGCCAGCGCGACTGAGAGGGTCAGGCCGACATACCCGAGACCGATGATGACGACGTTGGGAGCTTTTCTCACGTCCATGATGGGGTCCCGTCTGCGTTCGATCTTGCGAGTCTCTGGCCCGACCCGAGATTCGGCATGGTGCTGGCGCCGCATCGTCCCCCGCCCCTCGGGCAGCCGGCACCGACGACGACTGAGTTGCGTCGGATCAGCAAAGTGCATGCCTCGGGAAATCCGTATCAAAACGGGATCAGCGGCCCGTTCGCGGACACTTCCGCCGCGGCCTCAGACGATTTCGGGACTTCGCGCGGTCTGTGATCCGATTTTGCCGGGAGGAGGATTTGTCGAGTGTCGGCAGGCGGCCGCGTCCGGGGATTTCTCATCCCGTCGATCGCGCGCGGCCCATAGCCTCAGCTCTTCCGCGCTCGGCCGAGGCAACGCATCGCCCTGAGGGTCGTTCGTCCTGCCGGAAACGGCGGGTGCAACGGGCGCCCCCGGCCAAAGCGGGAGAGGCGGATGCCGGTTCGTATGACCCAGAAAACGCAAGAGGTGATCGACGGCCGGAGGCAGGTCGTGGTGCGGGTCCAATTCGGCCGGCCGGATGCGGAGCGCGAGGTCGTCGAGGTCGCCGCGACCGTGCGGGTGCCCGCCATCGAATCGGAGACGCAGACCGAAGCCGCCGCACGCCAGATGGCGCGGCGGGCGCTCGAACAGGCGCTGTCGGCCTTCCCGCTCTGAGGGCGA
>JAGTAM010000334.1 GCA_023422485.1 Pseudomonadota bacterium
CCGCCGCGACGAGGTAGGGCGCGGCATGGCCTGCCGCGACGCCGAGGGCGTAGGGGCCGGGCGCGGCCGCCAGCAGCGCGTCGAGGAAGGCGTGCAGGGTGGCCGGGTTCAGCGGCACCCGCGTCCGGGGATGCGCACCGAAGCCCGGCCAGTCGGGCACGAGGCAGCGATAGGTGTCGCCGAGTTCGCGGGCGAGCGGCAGCATCTCCTCGCGGGCCGAGATCGAGGAGAGGGCGGGCAGGAGCAGCGCGTCGGCGCCCTCCCCGATCACGGCCGAGGGCGTCGCCACCCGATGTCCCGCGACGGTGAGGTCGAGGGTCCGGGTGGTGACCGAGGAGCGCTCCGACGCCATCAGGTCCGCAGCAGTTCGTTGATGCCGGTCTTGGCGCGGGTGCCGGCATCGACGCGCTTGACGATCACGGCGCAGTAGAGGCCGGGGCCCGGGGTGCCGTCGGGGAGCGGCTTGCCGGGCGTCGTGCCGGAGACGACCACCGAGTACGGAGGCACGCGTCCGAAGAAGGTCTCGCCGGTGGTGCGGTCGATGATGCGGGTCGAGGCGCCGATATAGACGCCCATCGACAGGACCGAGCCCTCGCCGATGATCACGCCCTCGGCGACTTCGGCGCGGGCGCCGACGAAGCAGTTGTCCTCGATGATGACCGGGTTGGCCTGGAGCGGCTCCAGCACGCCGGCGATGCCGGCGCCGCCCGAGATGTGACAATTCTTGCCGACCTGGGCGCAGGAGCCGATCGTCACCCAGGTGTCGACCATGGTGCCCTCGCCGACATGGGCGCCGAGATTGATGAAGCTCGGCATCAGCACCGCGCCCGGCGCGATGTAGGAGCCGCGGCGCACGAAGCAGCCCGGCACGGCGCGGAAGCCCGCGGTGCGGAACTCGGCCTCGCCCCAGCCGGAGAACTTCGAGGGCACCTTGTCCCACCACGCGGAGGAGCCGGGGCCGCCCTCGATCGGCACCATGTCGTTGAGGCGGAAGGAGAGCAGCACCGCCTTCTTGAGCCACTGGTTCACCTGCCAGGTGTCGCCAGCCTTCTCGGCAACACGGGCACGTCCGGAATCGAGCAGGTTCAGCGCCTCGTCCACCGCCTCGCGCACGGCGCCGGTGGTCGCGGTCGAGATGCCCGCGCGCTCTTCCCAGGCGGCTTCGATGGTCTTTTCGAGATCGGCGTGTGACATCGGGACTTTCCGGACTGGAATGCATTCCGACGACGTGGCGAACGGTTCGTCGAGAGAATGCACGTTGACACAAAGACCTGAAGACGCCGGCTCGCTGCGGCCGGGCCGGCGTTTCGCGACGGCGCGAAAGGTGGTTGTGCTTACAAAAGCCGTCCGGTCCTGTCACCGTTTGCGTGGCGCGAGGCCCACAAGCCGCTCGCGCACGCCGGACAAGCCCCTCACGAGTCCGAGAAGCTCCTCCGCCATCCCGTCATGGATCGCGGCAGCTGCATCGGGAAACTCCCGCAGGACGCGGCTCATCAGCGAGGGCGTGACCCGCATCACCTCCGAGGCCTCGCACGCCCGCGCATCGGCCGGACGCGGAACGGTGCGGAACAGGGCGTTGCGTCCGATCACGCCGGAGCGGGCGACCGTGACCGGCGGCACATCCTGCCGTGCCGGAGCCAGGGCGATGGTGCCGGACATGACGACGTAGCCGCCGTCGGACGGCGCGCCGCGGGTGAACAGCACCTCGCCGTCTTCGAGAAGGCGCCGCTCACCGGCGAAGGACAGCAGGCGCAGGGCATCGCGCCCGAACCGCTCGAACACGGGCGCTGCGGCGAGGATCGCGATGTCGTCGTCGAGCCCCAACGCTTGTCCGTCCCCCGGCCGCGATACGCCCTACCCTTCGGAGGGCCAAGCTTAACCGATGATCAGGCCACGCGATACGCCATGCGGTCCCGGGCCGTGCGCGGAGGTAGACAGCGGTTCCGGGCGAGGATCAGGGCAGCAGCTTGTAACCGCCGCCCTCGGTGACGAGAATCGCCGCGACCGCCGGGTTCGGCTCGATCTTCTGGCGCAGCCGGTAGATATGCGTTTCGAGGGTATGAGTGGTGACGTGGGCGTTGTAGCCCCACACCTCGGCGAGCAGCGTGTCGCGCCCCACCACCTCGCGGCCTGCCCGATAGAGGTAGCGCAGGATCGCCGTCTCCTTCTCGGTCAGCTTCAGCTTGGAGCCACGCTCGCCCACCAGCAGCTTGGCACCGGGACGGAAGGTATAGGGACCGATGCGGAACACCGCGTCCTCGCTCGCCTCGTGCTGGCGCAATTGCACCCGGATGCGGGCGAGCAGCACAGCGAACTTGAACGGCTTGACCACGTAATCGTTGGCGCCCGCCTCCAGTCCCTCAACCATGTCGTCGTCGGATTCCTGGGCCGTCAGCATGATGATCGGGCCGCGATAGCCGTTGCGGCGCAGCGTCCGCACCGCCTCGCGCCCATCCATGTCGGGCAGGGCGACATCCATCACGACGAGATCGACCGGCTCCTGGGTGACGCGGGTCAGCGCCCCGGACGCGGTCGGCTCGCCAAGGACCGAGAATTCCTCGTAGGCGTCGAGTTGCTCCGTCAATGCCTCACGCAGGGCGTCGTCGTCGTCGCAGACGAGGAGGCAATAGGGGTTGGACATCGACGCAGCGGCTCTCGACAAGCT
>JAGTAM010000336.1 GCA_023422485.1 Pseudomonadota bacterium
GCCGTACACGGTCCGCAGCGCCGGACTGGTGTACTCCATTTCGAGCGTCTCCGCGTTGCGGATCCAGAGCACGTCGGACGACGCCTCGGCAAATTGCCGGAAGCGCTCCTCGCTCTCGCGCAGGCGCAGCTCGGCGCGTTTCGCCCGAAGGGCGTGCCAGATCGCGGGCGCCAGCGCCTCGACAGCCTCGAGATCCTCCGGGCGGTAGCCGCCCAGGCGGTTGCCGAGTCCGATCAAGCCCCGGGTCTTGTCGCCCTGCTTCAGCGGGACACCGAGAAAGGCGGTCAGCGGCACGGGGCCGGCGGGCGGGCCGATGCGATCGGGGTGGGAGGCGAGGTCGTTGACGATGAAGCTCTCCCCGTCCCGCAGCACCCGCCCGTAGATGCCGTGGACGGCAAGACCCAGGTCCAGTTTGCCCGGCGGGAGGCCGCTGCCTCCCTCACCCGCGAGCGCGGCATACTGGGCCCGGCTCCGGTCGCTGAAGAACAGGCCGTCGAGGCGTCCGGTCGCCTCGTCGATCTCGCCCATGAAGCCGATGGCGCTGTCGGTCAGCTCCTCGGCCAGATCGAGGGAGATGCGCGCCAGACTGTCTTCCGACGAGGCGCCGAGCGTCTCGCTGAAGACGAGATTGATCGCCTGGAGAACGGCATTGTTGCGCCTGACGCGCTCTTCGGCCTGCCGCCGCTCGGTCACGTCGATCGAGACGCCGACGAAGCGGCCATCCTCCAGCGGCCGGCCCGAACTGCTGAGCCAGCGGTACTGCCCATCGGCCCGGCGGAACCGGGCCTCGTCGGCGAAGGGACGGCCTTGCGCGAACGCCTCTCGAAAGAGTGCGACGTGCCGCTCCGCATCCGCGGGATGCAGGAACCTCTCCCAGCCGTCGCGCGCGAGGACGTCGAAGTCCACGCCGAAGAAGGCGAGGTAGTGCTCGTTGACGAAGATGGCGCCCTGCGTGTCCACGTCCCAATGGAGGACCGGCGCGGCATCGGCCATGGTGCGCAGCCGCATGTCGGCCTCGCGCACGCTCCTCTCGGCCCGTGCCCGTTCCATCGCCGCCCAGATGCGCTCCCCGGTCTCGACGACGAGCGCAACCTCCGACACGGTCCAGACGCGCGGCTCGGCGCAGATGACGTTGAGCGTCCCGACCAATTCGCCGTGCTTGACGAGGGGCGCTCCGATCCAAGCGACGAACTGACCCTGCTGCAGGATCGCCCGATCCGCCTCCGGTATCAGACCGGTGGCGGAGACATCGGTCAGGACGGCCGGACTCGCCGCCTGAAAGAGCGGGGCCAGCCAGCGGACACGCGAGAGGGAATGCATGCCAACATAGGCGTGCCGCAACGGCTTGCGCAGATATTCCCGCTCCACGACCAACTGGTCCTTTGGCAGGTTGATGGCCGCGCAGAAAGTGCGGTCCGCATCGAGGTGATCGCCCAGGAGGCGGCAGGCTTCGGCCTGAATCGCGGCGGTATCGGCGAGCGGACGAAGCGCATCACTGAGCCGGAGCAGGAAGGCCTGCTGCTCCTCGCGCTGGCGAAGGGCCTGCTCGGTGATCTTGAAATCGTGGATGTCCTCGGTGGTCCCGTACCAGCGGACGATCCTGCCCTGCGCGTCACGGCGCGGATAGGCGCGGGACCGCAACCAGCGATATGCATCGGAGGCGCCCATGCGTACGCGGTGCTGAATATCGAGCGACTCGCCGGTGCGGACGCTCGTCATCCAGTGCGCGAGCGTGGAGCGGGCATCGATCGGGTGCTGCACCTCGATCCAGCTCTTCCCGTAACCGCTCACGCCCGTCCATTCGCGGAAGCGCGTGGGTATGAAGTCGATGGCCCCGTCCCGGTCGGCCGTCCACGAGATCTGCGGATTGAACTCGACGGTGTAGCGCAGGTGCTCCTCGCTCTCCCGCAGGGCCTGTTCGGCGAGGATGCGCGCCGTATTCTCCAAGACCACGGCGTATAGACCGCGGATCGTGCCGGCCTCGTCCCGGAGCGGGATCCAGCTCGCGGTGAACCAGCCGACCGGCTGCTCCGGGCGGGACGGCAGTTCGAAGAACTCATCCGTGTGGCGTTGCGTCTCGCCCCGGAGCGCCGCCGCGATCATCCCGTGATCGGACACTTCAGGCCAGACTTCAGCCAGCGGAGACCCGAGCGCCGCCGCGTGTTTCGCGCCCAGGATGGGGATGTAGGCGTCGTTGTAGAGGAGCGTGAGCTCCGCCCCCCACGCGAGCAGGCTCGGCAGGGCCGAGCCGACCGTCATCTCCACGGCCGTCTTCAGACTCTGCGGCCAGTCCTGCATCGGACCCAGGCACGTCGTCGCCCAGGCAAAGGTCCGAATACGCTCGACCATCTCGCCGTTGCCGACCGGCCAGACTGTCATGTGCCCGCTCATCTAGGCGCCAGAAACACGTTCGTATCGGAAAGTCACGCCCCTATTACTGAACAGTCGCTTGCCTCGATGGATCAATCGGCCAAGACACCGGCGGGATCGTTCAACCTCGGATTGATTCTCTGCTTTCATGATCTCGGCCAGGGTTCCTGCCCCTGGTTCGAGCCGAAGCCTGCCACCGGATTGAGCCGCGGCCGATTTCGAACGATAAGCCCCGCTGCCCGGACACGTCCGGCGCCGCGAAGCGGGACGGGGTTTCCGCGCGGCAATCGCCATATTCGAGGAGGGTGACGAGCCCCCTCCGCGCAGACGAGATCGATCCTGATGCAAGCCCTCCAGCTCTTCGGCGACCGCGACCTGCGCCTGACTGAAGTCGAGCCGCCGCCCGCGCCCGGGCCGGGCGAGGTGCAGCTCCGGGTGCGCGCGGTCGGACTCAACTTCATCGACGTGTGGGGCTTTCGCGGCATGGCGTTTGCCAAGCGCAAGCTGCCGCTCACCGTCGGCGCTGAGGCCGCGGGCGAGATCGCGGCAGTCGGCGAAGGCGTCGAGGGGCTGTCCGTCGGCGATGCCGTGGTGCCCTACGGCGCCCTGACCTGCGGGAAGTGCCGCGCCTGCCGCGAGGGCCGCGACAACCTGTGCGAGGACGTCTCCGGCGTCATGGGCTTCCATCTCGACGGCTTCGCCCGCGAGCGCGTCAACCTGCCGGCCCGGCTCGTGGTGCGGGTGCCGGCGGGCGTCGATCACGTTCAGGCGGCCTGCGCCGGCATCGCCTTCGGCACCGTGCAGCACATGCTGTTCGACAACGCGCGGCTGGAGCCGGGCGAGTCGATCCTCGTCCAGGCCGGCGGCTCGGGGATCGGCACGGCGGCGATCAAGATGGCCAAGGCGATCGGCTGCACCGTCTACACGACGGTGGGCGACGACGCGAAGGGCGAGAAGGCGAAGGCGCTCGGCGCCGACCACGTCATCAACTATCGCGAGGAGCGCTTCGAGGGCGAGGTGCGGCGGCTGACCAAGCGCAAGGGCGTCGACGTGGTGTTCGAGCATGTCGGGCCCGAGACGTGGAACGGATCGCTGCTCTGCCTCAAGCGCGGCGGGCGGCTCGTCACCTGCGGCTCGACCTCGGGCGTCTCGGTGCAGATGAACCTGATGCAGTTGTTCCAGCAGCAGTACCGCATCACCGGCTCGTTCGGCTGCCGCATCGCCAACATGAGCCAGAGCCTCGACAAGATGGCCGCCGGCCTCACCCCCGTCGTCGACACGGTGCTGCCGCTCGCCGACTTCGCGCAGGGGCTGGAGCGCCTGGAATCGCGCAAGGTGTTCGGGAAGATTCTCGTGACGCTGTAGAACCGGATCGGACCGCCCGCGGGTCTCGGCCGAAGTCCCGCAGGCCGCCCCGCTGCGACGGCCCGGCCGTCAGCGGCGCGGGGTCGGGCGCCAATCCTCGGGCGCCATCTCGAAGCCGGAGAACTCGAAGCCCGGCGAGACCGTGCAGCCGACGAGCGTCCAGGCGCCGAGGCTGGTCGCCGTCTGCCAGTGGCCCGCGGGCACCACGAGCTGCGGGCGCTGGCCGCGCAGGAGGTCGGGCCCGAGGTGGTGGGCCGAGGCGTCGTGGCCGTTGGGGCTCATGGTGATCACCATCGGCGCGCCGGCATGCCAGTGCCAGATCTCGGCCGCGTCCACCCGGTGCCAGGCCGAGGTCTCGCCCACACCCAGCAGGTAGTAGATCGCAGTGCCCACCGAGCGGCCTTCCACTTGGCGCGGGTCGCGAAACGTCTCGCGGTAATGCCCGCCCTCCGGATGGGGCTTGAGCGCGAGGGCCTCGATCACCTGCGCCGCCGTCAGACCGTCGCTCATGGGGTCTCTTCCTCTCTCCCGTCGCAGCGGACCAGCCAGCCGCGGTAATGCGCGAGCAGCCCGACGAGCGGCAGGAACAGGGCCACGTCGAAGCGGAAGCGGCCCTCGCCATCGACCCGCTCGCTCGCCCGCGTCGTCGGCCGCAGGACGCGCGGCAGGGGCAGCGGGCCGAGCCGCCAGCCCGTCACCGCCATGTCGAGCCCGTCCGCGTGGCCGGTCACAGCGAGATCCATCG
>JAGTAM010000452.1 GCA_023422485.1 Pseudomonadota bacterium
AGGCTGTGGCGCCGAGCGAGAATGGCGAGCGCCTCCAGCGTCGCGGCCCAGGCGGGCGGGCAGGCGGTCCATGCCTCCGCGAGGAGCACCGGTGGACGCGGGCGCACCGCTGCCGGAGGAAGGGCAAGGCCGATGCGGCGCTTGCCGTCCCTCGGCGGCAGCGGCAGGCCGACGGGCACCCGCCCACTATCTTCCCCCGGATGCGCCCGGCGCAGGATGACCGGCCGCCCGTCCGCCGCCCACGCCGCGACGTGTGGCACCCCCGCGAGATCGGCTCGCTCAGCGAGAGCCGCAGTCCAGGCGCCCGGCTCGACGTCGAGCAGGTCGTGGCGCCGATAGGCTTCAGCCAAAGGCCGCATCCCGGACCACCTGCGCGGCGATCGCCTCGGCCACGGGACGCCCGCCGCGCTCGCGCCCGAGCCGGTCGCGAACGTCCTCGGCGGGCATGGCATCGATCACCGCGGCGATCTGATCCGCCAGGGGCCGCTCCGGGTCGAGCACGGCCTGCACGGCGCCCGTGCGCACCATGTTGTCGAGGCCCGGCGCGAAGACCGGCGTGTCCTTGGCCATCGCTTCCAGCCGGTCGAGGGGCAGCTTCGTCACGCGCGCCACGGAGGGCAGGTCCATCACGCTGGGATTCGCTCCCGGCAGCCCGACGAGCACGCGGGTCGCGAGCGCCGTGGCGATGAAGGCACCCGCCGCCGAGTGGCCATAGATCAGCCCGACGGTCGGATGACCTTTCGCATCGGCGAGCAGCAGCGTCTTGGCGAGATGGGCGAGGTACTCATTAAGGCCGAGCAGCTCGTCGCGCCGGCTCATGCGCTGGCTGTCGGAATCGATCGCGACGAGGATCGGCGTGCCCCCGCCCCGGCGCACCACGTCGAGGACGTCGCCGGCGAGCCGACAGGCGCCGTCGACGCCGAGCGCGGTGTCGCCGTCGATGCCGATCACCGCGAGCCGGCCGTCCCGAAACGGACCCTCGCCGCTGACGAGTCCCTCCTCGACGCTGACGGAATGACTTTCGGGAAACAGCGAGGCCAGGATCTCAGCGAGCGTCATGGGTCGTCTCTCCGAGATTGGCGAGAAGGGCGTCGAAGTCGGCCGTGGTCAGCGACGGCACCGCCTCCGGATCGTTGACGCCGAGGCGTGCCCAGATCTCGGTGGCGTCGCGGCAATCGCCGAAGCGGGCGAGGCGGTCCTCCAGCCGCTTCTGCTCGGCCTCCAGCGTGGCGAGGTCGAAGGCCGGGGCGCGGGCGATGGCGTCGAGGGCCGCCCGCCGGAAGCCTTCGACCGTGTCGTCGGCATAGGCGTCGGCGCCCCCCGTGAGACGGCGGTGCTTGCCGCCCATGGTGCGCCAGACCAGGGCGCGGTCGCGGGAGTCGAACTCCTCTGCGCCCTTGTTGGTCTCGATCACCTCCGGCCCCGAGACGGAGATGCGTCCGCCCTCGGACACGACGAGCCGCGAGCAGGTGCCGGCGATCAGTCCGCCGCCGCCATAGGCTCCGGCTCGGCCGCCGATCAGTCCGATGACCGGCACGCCGGCCGACCGCACCTGCGTGATCGCGCGCATCACCTCGGCGATGGCGGTCTCGCCAGCATTGGCCTCCTGCAAACGCACGCCGCCGGTGTCGAACAGGATCAGCACGGCTGCGGGCTTCAGCGTCAGAGCGGCGCGCAGCAGGCCGACGAGCTTGGCGCCATGGACCTCGCCGAAGGCGCCGCCCATGAATCGGCCTTCCTGCGCGGCCAAGAGGATGGCGCGGCCGTCGAGGCGGCCCGAGCCGACGATCATGCCGTCGTCGAAGGCGCGCGGCAGGTCGAACAGTGGCAGGTGCGGGCTCATCCGGCGCTGCTCGGGGCCGATGACCTCGCGGAAACTGCCGGCATCGAGAAGGCCGTCGATGCGGGCGCGGGCGCTGGCCTCGTACCAACTGGTCGCCCAGCCTCTTGCGGCGGTGTCGATGATCCGATCGCCCATCGTCAGACCTCCATCAGCCGGGCGCCCTGAAGGAGGCGCAGGGACACGGTGTCGGGGCGCGCACCGCCATCGTTGATCGTGATGCGCAGGCCGCCGGGCTGGGTACGGGCGACGAAGTCGGCGACCACTGCCGCCCAGACCTCGCCGTAGCCGCGGATCGGCGTCTCGATCTCGACCGTGCATTCGGTCGGGTCCAGCGCGCGTTCCAGGAGCACTTCCAGGTTGCCGGAGGCGACGACGCCGGTGATGGCCTGCGCTTTCGCGCCGGGCAGGGCGCGGGACGTGGCGTGTCGGAAGCTGAGCTTTTCCATCGCGGCCTCACCAGTTCCGGAACTTGGCCGGCGGCTCGTAGAGCCCTCCGGACCAGTGCACGAGATCCTTGATCGACTTCGCCGCGAGGAGAGAGCGGTCGGCGTCGAGAGGTTCGATGCCGAGATCCTCAGGGCGGCGCACGATGCCGCGCTGGCGCAGCCGCTCGACCATGGCCCGGTCGCGCCCGCGGCCGATCTCGGTGTAGCCGGCGACCCCACGGATCGCCTGCTCGCGCTCGTCGGCGGTGCGGCACAGGAGGAGGTTGGCGATGCCCTCCTCTGTGACGATGTGGGTGACATCGTCGGCGTAGACCATGACCGGAGCCAGTTCGAGGCCGATCTTCTTCGCGAGTTCGAGCGCGTCGAGTTGCTCGACGAAAGTCGGCACCAGCCCTTCTCCGAAGGTCTCGACGATCTGAACCACGAGCTTGCGCCCGCGCATCAGGGCGGGATCGCCTGTCACCTGCGCCTCGCGGCCCGCCTTCATCCAGGTGTCGGAGGGGTGGCGCCGCCCGTGCGGATCCGAGCCCATATTGGGCGCGCCGCCGAAGCCCGCCACGCGGTTCTGCGTCACCGTCGAGGAGTGGCCGGAAAGGTCGATCTGCAGGGTCGAGCCGATGAACAGATCGCAGGCGTAAAGCCCCGCCGTCTGGCAGAAGGCGCGGTTCGAGCGGAGCGAACCGTCAGCGCCGGTGAAGAAGATGTCGGACCGCTCGCGGATGTAGCGGTCCATGCCGACTTCCGAGCCGAAGCAGTGGACTTGGCGGACCCAGCCCGATTCGATCGCCGGGATCAGCGTCGGGTGCGGGTTGAGCGCCCAATGGGTGGCGATCTGGCCCTTCAGTCCGAGACGCTCTGCGTAGGTCGGCAGCAGCAATTCGATCGCCGCAGTGCCGAAGCCGATGCCGTGGTTGAGCCGGCGGATCCCGTACTCGGCATAGATCCCCTTGATCGCCATCATGGCCATCAGAATCTGGGTCTCGGTCATTGCCGCCGGATCGCGGGTGAACAGCGGCTCGACGTAGAACGGCTTGTCGGCCTCGACCACGAAGTCGATCCGGTCGCTGGGGATGTCGACGCGGGGCACCCGCTCGACGATTTCGTTGACCTGCGCCACCACGACGCCGTTCTTGAAGGCGGTCGCCTCCACGACGGTCGGCGTGTCCTCGGTGTTCGGCCCGGTATAGAGGTTGCCGTCCCGGTCGGCCGAGACGCCGGCGATCAGCGCCACGTTCGGAGTGAGATCGACGAAGTAGCGGGCGAACAGCTCGAGATAGGTGTGCACCGCCCCGAGCTCGATCTGACCGCCATAGAGCATGCGGGCGATGCGCCCGCCCTGCGGCCCGGAATAGGAATAGTCGAGCCGCCGCGCGATTCCCTGCTCGAAGATGTCGAGATGTTCGGGGAGCACGATGCCGGACTGAACCATGTGCAGGTCGTGGACGCGAGCCGGGTCGCACTGGCTGAGGGCGCGCGCGAGGCAATCCGCCTGCTTCTGGTTGTCGCCTTCCAGGCAGATCCGGTCGCCGGGGCGAAGGATCGCCTCCAGCAGAGCGACCACTCCCGAGGCCGCCACGACCTTGCCCGCGGCATGGGCGCGGCCTGCCTCGATCCGCGAATCGCGGGCATCCCGCTCCCGACGCCAGCCGCTCATCCGGTCCGCTCCCTGTGATGGCTCACGGCGCAAACGCCCTCAGGTTCGAAGACCGGCGGCGTATGCCCCGCTGCGCTTAGGCCCGACGTTCGTATGCCCATTTGCGCCGAAGTCAATTTCTTGCATACGATATCCCTGTCGAAACTCGCGGTGAAATACGCGAGCTTGAGCTTTGAATGCCGGTGCATGCAGATGCCTGCATGAGGCCTTCGGCCATGTTTAGGCTCAACCCGGCCCATGGCGCATTGACCGCGACCGCCCGCACCGGCATCGGCTGCGTCGCCGGCCGGTCGCCGCTATGCGGGCTCGTGCGGGCGCTGGTAGGATGATGCGGATGGGGGAGGGCGGCGCGATGGACAGCATGGCCGAGGGGCGTGGCCTGCTTTCCGACCAGATCCGCAACGCCTTGACGGACGAGATCGCCTCCGGCGTCCTCGCGGCGGGCATCGCGTTGGACGAGCAGGATCTCGCCGACCGCTTCGGCGCCTCGCGCACCCCTGTCCGCGAGGCTCTGCGCCAGCTCGCCTCAAGCGGCCTGGTCGAGATGCGGCCGCGGCGCGGCGTCGTCGTCACCCGCATGACGCCTGAGCGGATCATGGAGATGTTCGAGACGACCGCCGAGTTCGAGGCGCTCTGCGTGCGCCTCGCCACCTACCGGATGACGCCACTCGAACTCAGCGCGCTGATGGACCTGCACGAGCAATCGGCCGAGCCGGTGGCGGCGCAGGATTACGACACCTACGACGCCCTCAACCGCGCCTTCCACGAGACGCTCTACCGGGCGACCCATAACGGCTTCATGGCCGAGCAGGCCTTGTCGATCCGTTCGCGCCTGTCGGCCTTCCGCCGGACGCAGTTGCGGCAGGGCGAACGCATCCTGCGCTCCCGCACCGAACACGGCGAGATCCTCCAGGCGATCGCCGAGGGCGACGGCGACGCAGCGGCGCGGCGCATGCGCGCCCACATGCTCAACGCGGCGAGCGCGCTGGGCCGCTACGTCGCCGAACATGCGAGCGACTGAGATCACCCGGTGAGCCTGCGCGGTTTGCGCGCGGGCCGAAACAGTTGGGCCCGTCGCGCGTACCCCCTTCGCGATCGCATCGAAGCGACAGGACAGGAGCGGGACGGGATGGGACACAAGCCTCTGCGCGAGCAGGTCATCGTCGTCACCGGAGCGTCCAGCGGGATCGGTCTCGCAACCGCCCGCATGGCCGCCCGCCATGGCGCCCGGGTCGTCCTCGCCGCCCGGAGCGAGGCGACTTTGGCCGAGGTCGCCGCCGAACTCGAACCGCGCGCCACCCACGTCGTCGCGGATGTCGGCCGGCGCGAGGATGTCCAGGCAATCGCCGACCATGCGCTTGCCACCTTCGGCGGCTTCGACACCTGGGTGAACGTCGCCGGCCTGACCGTCTACGGGCCGCTGCGCGAGATCACGGCCGAGGACCACGAGCGGCTGATCCGCACCAATTTTTGGGGCACGGTCTACGGTTCGCTCATCGCCGCGGAGCACTTACGCGACCGCGGCGGCGCCATCATCAACGTCGGCAGCATCGCCTCCGATCTCGCCTTCCCGTTCCAGGGACTCTACGCCGCCTCGAAACACGCCGTGAAAGGCTTCACCGACACGCTGCGGATGGAATTGCGGGCGGAAGGCGCCCCGGTCTCGGTGACGCTGGTGAAGCCCGCCTCGATCGACACGCCGCTGCCGAACCGGGCGCGCAACTACATGGACCGCGAGCCGACGCTGCCGCCGCCGATCTATCCGCCGCAGGAGGTCGCCAACGCGATCCTGCACGCCGCCGTTCACCCGCAGCGCGACATCTTCGTGGGCGGTGGCGGCAAGCTCTTCGTGATGGGCAAGGAATTCGCGCCGGGAGCCTACGACGAACTCGCCCCGGCAATCATCGCCCTGCAGAAGCGGTCGGAGCCGCCGCGCAACCCGGAGGGCGCGTTGCACCGGCCTGACGGCGCCGGTCGGGAGCGGGGCGACCCGCCGGTCTACGTCATGCGCACGAGCGCCTACACCCGCGCGACCCTGCACCCGCTCGCCACCGCCGGGCTGGCGGCCGGGCTGGCGGCCACGGCTGCCCTGGTCCTCAGCGGACGCCATACGGGCCGTCGGACCTGAGGGAATGACCCGTTTGTCAGCAGGTGTCAGGCGGCCTGCTGGCCGGCGTAGCGAAGGCAGTGCTGAAGGTAGCCGACTTCGTGGCGGCCGGCGAGTTCGACCACGCTGGACCAGAGCCAGGACGGCGCCCCCGCATCCGTGGCGCCCTTCTTCGTGACTTCGACGCGCCACGCCGACCGCGCTCCGGCCTCCATCTGACGGCCATGCGCCTTGCCGACCACATAGGCGAGGTAATGGGCGGCACGAACCGCCTCCTCGCGGCCGAACTGATCCACGTCGAGCTTCAGGTCCTGCGGCGCGAGTTCGCGCATCACGACCGGCTTTCCCAGAAGATGCACCGGCAGCATGCGCTCGCCGAGATTCGGCGACAGGGCCCGGGCCCCGGCCACCACCCGCTGAGCCGGGTCGGGCGGCATCTGCGCACCGGGCGCGGGCGGAGCGGCGGTCTCGACCGCCTCCTTCAGGTCCACCAGCGCGAGACGGCGCTTGTTGTTCGGGTCGGTGATGCCGACGAGGACGGCGTAGCGCAGGAAGCCGAGCGAGCTGCAGCCCTTCATCCAGTAGGCCGCATCGATGAGGCGGGCTTCGGCGTCCTCGCTTCGCCCGTTCAGCGCCAGCACGAGGTGGCGCACCGCATCTTCCTGGAAGAGGTCGTCGAGCGCCCGGCGCTCGCCCGCATCGAGCGCCCAGAACTTGCGCCCCAGGGGAATGGCCGGCTCGACGCGCTTGAGGCGCTCCCGCGCGAGGTGCTTCCAGTGCCGGCCAAGCGCCCGGCGGCGCACCGAGCGAACCACATCCGGCTCCGGCGGCCGGCTGTCATCCTCGTCCGCGCGCAGGCCCACAGCGTAGCCTGCGATCATCTCCTCCAGCATCCGGGCCGTGACGACGCCGGGAAGATCCGAGCCGCGGGCGGCGCTCGCGAGGGACAGCCCGAGGCGGACGAGATCGTGCGTCGGGTTTCCGATCACCGTCTGGTCGAGGTCGCGGATCTGGATATCGACACGACCGTCGGCGTCGGCGAGGGGACCGAGATTGCCGAGGTGACAGTCCCCACAGATCCAGACCGGCGGCCCCTCCGGCAGGGTGCCGCGCGGAAGACCATCGAGCCACTCGTAGAACTTCAGGGTGTTGCCGCGGACGTAGGCATGGGCCGACTGCGCCATCTTGAGCGTGCGCTGTCGCTCGAGCACAATCGCACGTTCCGCAGTACCATACGTGCCGTTCATACGCATCAAAGGGACCTTCGACCCGAACGCCGCGCCTTTCGCGCGGCCCGCAGCGACAACGCGCGCGAACCGCTCTGTTTCGCGCGGCCGATCGTCCCCTACGGGATTATAGTGAAGCGGGAAACGTGCTTGGGCGGAGCCGACCGTTCCGATTGCCGCCAGTTACAACGGACCGGTTGTATCTTGTGGCACTTTGCTACGATTGCTCGGCGTTTATCGAAGAAATCCGAGTATCAAACGCTAAAAATTCGAATAGGCCACAAATTCACCCGACCTAAGATCCTGACTTGGAATGTCTATCTCCAATTGACATCTTCGTTCCGACCGTGTGACGAAGGCGCATGCCTTCAATCGGTTCTCGCAGATTTTTCTCCTATAGTGGTTCGAGCGGTCTCCTTGATCATCCAGCCGCCTTCCTTGCGGCGAGCACCATGGAAACGCACGTTCGAGGCGGTGCGCCGATGGCGGGCGGATCCGTCGCGGTGCCTGCACCCATCCGTTCCGGAAGCAAGGATCTCGAAGCGTGACGGACGCTGAGGCCGAAGAACTGCGACAGCACGTGGCTGCGCTGGAAGCCGAGAACGCCCGTCTGCGGGAAGCGCTCGAGGAACAGAACCTCGGCCGCGAAGTCGGTCCGCACGCGATGCCCGCCGCTACCCTGGCGGCCAGCCGGGCCCGGTTGCGGGAAGCGCTCACCATCGCGACGGTGGGCGGCATCTACTTCGACTTGGACGGCCAGCTTCTCGATGCCAACGACGCCTTTCTGGCGATGTGCGGCTACAGCCGCGAGGATCTCAACGCCGGGCGCCTCAGTTGGCAGGTGCTGACACCACCGGAATGGCTTGACGTATCCTGGCGCGCTTTCAAGGACCTGAAGGCCACCGGGCGCACGACCCCATACGAGAAACAGTATTTCCGTAAGGACGGCTCCCGGTTCTGGGCGATGTTCGGTGCCACGCTGCTGGAGGACGGCCGCGGCTTCGAGTTCGTCATCGACATTACGGACCGCAAGCAGGCGGAAGCCGATCTCGCGGCCCGCGAGGCGGAACTCCGCCTGATCGCCGACGCGATGCCGGCGCTGATCGCGTTCATCGACCGCACCTTCACCTACCGCTTCGCCAATGCCGCCTACGAGGCATGGATCGGCCGAAAGCCCGAGCGTGTCGTGGGTCACACGATCGAGGAACTCCTCGGCACAGCCGAGTTCGAGGCCCGCCGCCCGCTCATCGAGCAGGCCATGGCCGGTGCGGACGTCCAGTTCGAACGGTCTTGGCCGCATCTGGACGGACGGCCGCGCGACGCGGCGATCCGCTACATCCCGAACGTGAGCCCAACCGGCGAGATCGTCGGCATCTACGTGTTCGTGCAGGACATCACCGACCGTAAGCAGACCGAGGAACTGCTCGCCCAGCGGGCTCAGCAGCTCGAAGCGCAGGTTGCCGAGCAAGAGAAGGCGCGGGATCGAATCTGGAACCTGTCGCCGGTCCTCAAATTCGTCGCGCGCCACGACGGCGAGATCCGGTCGGTCAATCCATCCTGGACGCGCTCGCTGGGCTGGTCGGAACAGGAGACCATCGGGCGCAACGTGCTCGACTTCGTTGCGCCCGACGGACGGGAGCAGGCCGCCTCCGACCTGATGCGGCGGGCCGCGACGCCCGCCTCCGGCGACATCGAACTCACGCTCCTGACGAAGGAGAACGGCCCGCGACACGTCTCATGGACGGTCGTGCCGGGGGATGATCTCCTCTTCGGATTCGGCCGGGACATTACCGAGCAACGCTTCGCCGAAGAGGCGCTTCGCCAATCGCAGAAGCTGGAAGCCGTGGGCCAGCTCACCGGCGGCGTGGCGCACGACTTCAACAACCTCCTGACGATCATCCGCTCGTCGATCGACTTCCTGCGCCGCCCGTAACTGCCGGAGGTCCGAAAGGTGCGCTATCTCGACGCCGTCTCCGAGACGGTCGACCGGGCTGCCAAGCTCACGGGGCAGCTCCTGGCCTTCGCCCGCCGCCAGACGCTCAAGCCCGAGG
>JAGTAM010000346.1 GCA_023422485.1 Pseudomonadota bacterium
GTTGCCGCGGCGCAGGTGATCCGAGATCGCGCATTCGGGCCGGGACACGGCCTTCGGTCGATAAGCGGGCGGGTTGCCGCGTAGCTCAGGCCGAGAAGCCCCGGCCTTCAGGCCGGGGAGTTGTCACACTGCCCACGCCGATCGGACTCTACGGGAACGATGGGAGGTGGGGATGCCGCCTCGGGTGTCGCCACATCCTCGAGCCAATTGCGGTAGCGATCGTCCCCCTCCCCTTCGAGCCGCCCTTTGGCAAGGGTCATCCACCGCGCATCGTCGCCGGCGAATGGTCTTTCGAACGCGATGCCTGCGAGATCCGCGATCTCGTCCGCGGCTGCAGCGCCCGCCGCGGCGGCGATCTCGGCCGGCATCAGTCCGCCGTGCTCGATGATTGCGCGAGCCGCGAACACGCGAATGCGAGGATCGCGGAAACCGACGAACGCGGCCGCCCGCTCCTCCCACGTCCGGAGGAAGTGAAACTCCCACATGCGGTCCTTCTCGCTCCAATCGACAAACCCGTCGTAGATTCTCTCTTCGGCGGTTGCGCTGGACGGTGTCGTCCAAGGATCCGCGATGCGCGATGCGAGCGAGCGCCGAAATTCAGCCCAGCCGGCTCCAGGTACCGAGACCTCTCCCACCGGGGTCGGGAAGGCGCCCGGATGCAGTTCGCTCAAGACCTCTGCTGCAGTAGCCGAGAGGATCACTGGCATGCGGTTCGTCCTGCATCTCACAAACGGACCGTCCCGCCAGTCGTCGAGATCCAGCGCCTCGGAGCCGAGTTGCATGCTTTCCGCAAGCATGGAGGCTTTCAGGAGGACGAGCAGGCGTCCGTTCTTCCCGACAGGATAGGCCGGCTCCAGGACTGGCGTATTGCCGCCGGCGAGAATCCAGACTGGTTTGTTCCGAAGGATCGCAGCATCGAAGACGCGCTCTGCCGCGTAGCGGTCCGACGCGCGAAGGCAGGTCTCCCAAGCAGCTGGCACCGCCGACCGGATGTGCCGGGCCAGACTCAACGTGGCCCTGGCATCTTCGAGAGCGTCGTGAGCCTTCAGTCGGATGCCGTTCGCCGGGGCGATCCGTTCGAGCCTGAACGAGGGGGCGCCGGCATCGTCCCGTCCTGCAGGAAAGACGTCAGGGGAAAGGGCGTGGGCGAGACGGGCAGCCGGGAGGAGGTCGAAGCGACGCACGCCCTTCGCCGAGGTCGCATAAGGGTCGAGCAGGTTCCGGAAGAATGTGGTTCGGACAATTTCTTCGTCGAACGAAAGGATATTGTACCCGAGGACGACGAGTGGTCGCCCGAGCTTCGGGCTGAGGATGCCGTGGATGCTGGCCGCAGCCGCGAATTCGTCCATTCTGTCAGGCGCTTCAAGCGCGTAGGGATCGAGTCTGTTGGTGCTGAGAGCTCCGTAAGCGGGTATGCAATACGAGAGACGCCTGATTCGGACCAAACGGGTCCCCGTCTCGACTAGGTCCGTCAAGTTGGACGTCACAGCGGCGAAATCGAAGATCTGGCCGTGGCGAACGTCTGTGTCAGACGTCTCCGTATCCCAGCAGATCACATCGCAGTTCGAGGCGCCGGTCACTGGACCGTCTCCAATAGGGGAACGGCCAAGGTCGTGTCCCTTTGAGTGGTGTAGCTCGTTGAGGGCCACGACGATCACCGGCCAGGGCCGGATCGGTCAGGCTGCCAGAGTGGGCAGGCTGACGAGAGGATCATCGCCGATCGGGGCGATGCTTTCCAGGGTCATGTAGCGCGACCGCTGGACGGCCCATTCGTCGTTTTGTTCGAGCAGGATCGCGCCGATGAGGCGGGTGATGGCAGCCTGGTTGGGGACGATGCCGACCACCTCGGTCCGGCGCTTGATCTCGCTGTTCAGGCGCTCCAACGGATTGGTTGAGTGCAGCTTGACTCGGTGGGCGGACGGGAAGCCCATGTAGGCCAACACGTCGACCTCGGCAGCGTCCATCAGGGCGGCGAGCTTGGGCACCTTGGGGCGGAGCTGGTCGGCCACCCGCCGCCATTGCTGACGGGCCGCCTCGGCATCATCCTGGGCGAAGGCGGTGGCGATGAAGGCCGAGACGACGCGCCGCCCGCTGCGGCCGGCATGGGCGAGCACGTTCCTCATGAAGTGGACCCGGCACCGCTGCCAGGTGGCGTTCATCACCTTGGCCACCGAAGCCTTGATGCCCTCGTGCGCATCCGAGATGACGAGCTTGACGCCGCGCAGACCTCGCCGGGCAAGCTTGCGCAGGAAGGCCGTCCAGAAGGTCTCGGCTTCCGACGGGCCGACGTCCATGCCCAGCACCTCACGCCGACCGTCGCTGTTGACGCCCACCGCGACGATGACGGCGACCGAGACGATGCGGCCCTCGCTTCTGACCTTCACGTAGGTGGCGTCGATCCAAAGATACGGCCACTCGCCCTCGATGGGGCGGTCGAGGAACGCGCCGACCCGTTCGTCGATCTCCTGGCACAGGCGCGAGACCTGGCTCTTCGACACGCCCGTGCCGCCCATGGCCTGGACCAGATCATCGACCGAGCGGGTCGAGATGCCTTGGATGTCGGCCTCCTGGATCACCGCCGTCAGCGCTTTCTCGGCCATCCGGCGCGGCTCTAGGAAGCCGGGGAAGTACGAGCCCTTGCGCAGCTTGGGGATGCGCAGTTCGACCGTGCCGGCCCGCGTCTGCCAGTCC
>JAGTAM010000557.1 GCA_023422485.1 Pseudomonadota bacterium
GCCAGCATTTCCTCCAGCACCGCGGCGCAGTCGCCGAGGATGCCGACATCGACCTTGACGACCTTGTTGATCGACGAGGCGTCGACATCGACGTGGATCTTCTTGGAATAGGGCGAGAACGCATCGAGGCGGCCGGTGATGCGGTCGTCGAAGCGTGCGCCGATGTTGATCATCACGTCGCAGTCGTGCATCGCGAGGTTGGCCTCGTAGGTGCCGTGCATGCCCAGCATCCCGAGAAATTTTTCATCCGAGGCCGGGAAGGCACCGAGACCCATCAGCGTGGAGGTGACGGGAAAGCCCGTCTCCGCAACCAGCTCACGCAACAGGCGCGAGGCTTCCGGCCCCGAATTGATGACGTCGCCGCCGGTATAGAAGATCGGCCGGCGCGCGCCCGCCATCAGCTCGACGGCGGCGCGGATCTTCTCGGAATCGCCCTTGACCGGCGGCTTGTAGGTCTTGTGTCCTTCGTGTTCCGGGCGGGAATAGACACCGGATGCGAAGTGGTCGTCCTTGGGCAGATCGATGACGACCGGGCCGGGGCGGCCATGGCTCGCGACGTAGAACGCCTCGTGCAGGATGCGCGGCAGGTCCTCGATCGATTTGACGAGGTAGTTGTGCTTCGTGCAGTGCCGGGTGATGCCGACGGTGTCGCATTCCTGGAAGGCATCCGAGCCGATCAGGTGCGTCGGGACCTGACCGGTGACGGCGACGAGCGGGATCGAGTCCAGCATCGCGTCGGTCAGGCCGGTGATGATGTTGGTCGCACCCGGACCCGAGGTGACGAGGACGACGCCGACCTTGCCCGACGAGCGGGCATAGCCCTCGGCCGCGTGAACCGCGCCCTGCTCATGGCGCACCAGCACGTGCTTGATCGTGGTCTCGTCGAAGAGCGCGTCGTAAATCGGAAGCACGGCACCGCCCGGATAGCCGAACAGGGTGTCCACGCCCTGATCCTGGAACGCCCGGATGACCATCTGGGCCCCGGTCATGACCTCGCCGCTCATCGACTCCTCCATCAATCCGTTCTTCGTGTTCCGATCCGCATGCCGGCCCGTTGGATTTCGCGCAATAAAAAAGGGCCCCTAGGGGACCCTGCATGCGCCACCGACCGGGCCTGTCGGGCTTGAGATCAAGCCCGCCCCGTCCGTGGCGCTTCCACTACGATAAGAACCGTGCGCATCGTCGATCCGTTCGCCGCTTCCTCGCCGGATTCTGGCGAGGGTCTTTCAGCAAGTGAGGGGCGCGGATTAAGCGATACGCACCGGTCCGTCAATCCGCGCCGCCCGTATTTGCAGCGTTGCTCGCATTTCATGGCACATGCGCCGCCGCTTTATTTCAGGCCGCGCGCACCGTGCCGAGGAAACGGGCCACCTCGGCGCTGAGATGCTCCGATTGCCGCGACAACTCGGAGGCGGAGGACAGCACCTGGGCCGCCGCCGCGCCGGTCTCTTCGGAGGCTCGCGCCACGCCGGCGATGTTCGAGGTCACGGCGCCGGTGCCGCTCGCGGCCTGAGCGACGTTGCGCACGATTTCCTGCGTCGCCGCCCCCTGCTCCTCGACCGCCGCGGCGATCCCGTTGGCAACGTCGCTGATCTCGCGGATGCGGGCGGTGATGCCGCCGATCGCGGCGACGGCCTGTCCCGTCGCTCCCTGAACGCGGCCGATCTGACCGGAGATTTCCTCGGTCGCCCGCGCCGTCTGGTTGGCGAGCTCCTTCACCTCGGACGCGACCACGGCAAAGCCGCGGCCCGCTTCGCCGGCGCGCGCCGCCTCGATGGTGGCGTTGAGCGCGAGCAGGTTGGTCTGTCCCGCGATGGTCGCGATCAGGCCGACGACGTCGCCGATCCGGTTCACGACGGCGTCGAGTTCATGGACCAGGATCGCGGTCCTGTCAGCCTCGGTGACCGCGGATGCGGCGAGGTCGGACGAGTTCGAGACCTGCCGGCCGATCTCCTGCACCGAAGCGCCGAGCTGCTCGGCGGCAGCGGCTACGGTGCCGACATTCGAGGCGGCTTCCTCGGCCGCGCCGGCGACGTGCCCGGATCGGGTCGCAGTCTGGCGCGCCGTCGCCGCCATGGTTTCGGCCGTGACCTGCAGCTGCGTGGCGGAGGACGCCACCATGCCGACGATGCCGCCCACCGCCTGCTCGAACCCTTCGGCGATGGCGCCGAGCGCCCGCTTGCGTTCCGCCTCGGAAGCGGTCCGGGCCAGCGCGCCCTCCCGTTCGAGTTCGCGGGTGCGGATCAGGCTCTCCTTGAACACCTGCACCGCGGCAGCCATGGCGCCGATCTCGTCCCGTCGGCTCAGGCCGGGCACCTCTGCCGCGACATCGCCCTCGGCCAGCCGGGTCATCGTCCGGCCCAATCCGTCGAGCGGGCGCAGGGTACGGCGGATGGCGAGCCAGAGCAGGACCATCGCCGCCGCGATCATGCCGCCGCCGACCAGAGCCGCCTGACGGGTCATCCGGTCAAAACCGGCCAGAACGTCGGCCCGCTTCAGGCCGACATAGAGGATGCCGGTGACATGGCCGTCCGCGCCGAGGATCGGCTCGTACAGGGTCAGATACGGCGTGCCGAGAATGTCCGCCTCGCCGCGATAGATCGCGCCGCGACCGAGCACGGCATCGTGTACGGGGCCGGGGGCGAGCCGGGTGCCGACCGCGCGGCTGCCATCGGCCTTGCGCACCGTGGTGGCGGATCGGACCTCGCCGGTGAACACGGTCGCGGTCCCGCCGGTCACGCTCTCGACACGATCGACGGCGGCGTTGAGGTCCGGTTTTTCTCCGGCCGCGTGCTCCATGCCGGCCCGCAGCAGGCGCATGGAGCTATCCAATGAATCCGCCGCCCGGGCATGCATGACGGCGCGTGCCTCGAGCAGCAGGTTGCCGCCGACCGCGAGGGTCGCGACCATAACGAAAAGACTGCCGAGGAGAGCAACGCGGGCAGCCAGCGACAATCGAACCGTCTGAGGCAAGCGAGCGGTCTCGGCCATGATGTATTCCTCGAGGGCATCGCTGAAGTTGATGTATCGAGGATGGGAAGTAAGGACGTATCGTTACCGAATGGTTGAGCTGTAATGAACTTACCCATAGTGCAAGATTAACATACACTAAGGAATTTATATTCATTAGATCCGGTCGTGACGCGGCGCTGCAAGGAAAGAATTCTTCTCAGGTCCCGCAGAATGTGCGATAGCCGCGTCCGCCGCCTTCGGGAGCCTCCGCATATTGCGCGAAGTCGGGCTGGTCGTCGTAGGGTCGGGCGAGGACGGTCAGGAGGGTGTCGAACGGTGCGAAATCCTGCCGCTCGACCGCTGCCTCGATCATCGCCTCAACGCGGTGGTTGCGCGGGATGAAGGCGGGATTGGCCGTGCGCATCGACTGCCGCCGTGCCGTGCCATCATTCGGCTCTTCGGCGATCCTGCGGTGCCAGCGCTCGGCCCAACGGGCGTAGGCGGTCGGATCGATGAAGAGGCTGCGCACCGCCTCATTGGCGGCCGGCTCAGGATCGCTGCCGGCCTCCGGCGCAGCCTCGCCGAGGCGCCGGAAGGTGAGGGTGAAATCGGCCTCGTTCTCGGCCATGGTCTTCAGGAGGTCGCCGGCGAGGGCGGCATCGCCATCCCGCGTCGTGGCGAGCCCGAGCTTGCGATTCAGCCCGCGGTGATACGCGGTCTCGAACAGTGCGGCGAAACCGCTCAGCGCGGCCTCGGCCTCGGCAACCGCCCGCGTCTCGTCCTCTGACAGGAGCGGCAGCAGCGCTTCCGCCAGCCGAGTGAGGTTCCACAGGGCGATGCGGGGCTGGTTGCCGTAAGCGTAGCGCCCGTGCCGGTCGATCGAGCTGAAGGCGGTCGCCGGATCGTAGGTGTCGAGGAAGGCGCAAGGACCGTAGTCGATGGTTTCGCCGGCAATCGACATGTTGTCGGTGTTCATCACGCCGTGAATGAAGCCGACGGTGAGCCAGCGGGCCACCAGTTCGGCCTGCCGGCGGATCACGCCTTCGAGCAAGGCGCGGTAGGGGTTGTCGGCGTCCGCCGCCGCCGGATCGTGCCGCGCGATGACGTGGTCCGCGAGCGCGCGAAGGCCCTCGACATCGCCGCGGGCGGCGAAGAACTGGAAGGATCCGACCCGGATATGGCTCGACGCGACCCGCGTCAGGACGGCGCCGGGCAGCACCGTCTCGCGGATCACCTGCTCGCCCGTGGTGACGGCGGCCAGCGCGCGGGTGGTCGGGATGCCGAGGGCATGCATGGCCTCGCTGACGAGATATTCTCGCAGTACGGGGCCGAGGGCGGCACGCCCGTCACCCCGGCGGGAAAACGGTGTCGGGCCCGAGCCCTTGAGCTGGATGTCACGCCGCCGCCCGTCGCGACCGACGACCTCCCCGAGCAGAATGGCCCGTCCGTCGCCGAGTTGCGGCACGAATTGTCCGAACTGGTGCCCGGCATAGGCTGCCGCGAGCGGCTCGGAGCCCTCCGCGACGTGCTGCCCGGCCAGCAGGGAGACACCCTCCGGACTTTCAAGCCGCTCAGGGTCGAGCCCGAGATCCTCGGCAAGCGCTCGATTGAGCCGCACCAGCCGCGGCGCCTCGACCGGCGTCGGCGCGATCCGCGCAAAAAATCGGCCGGGCAGGCGCGCGTAGCTGTTGTCGAAGGGGAAGAGGGCAGACATCGGCGGCACCGGCGCGGGTGAGACTCGAAACAGATCAGAGGGAACCGCGAGGACGCGCGCAAGGTCCAAGTCCGTGGTTTTACGGCGCCCGGGGGACCACCACCCCGCAGCCGCGCGGGCATTCGATCGGGCGATGATGCTGCGTCAGGATCATCGTCGGCTGGTGTCAGGCGCCCTCTGCCGGCCCGAGCGAGCCGAAACGGTGTGATCGGCAACGCGGCGCCCGGAACACTTTCATAGCGATCGACGCGCACTCCTAGAGCATCGTGCTGGATATCGGATCCAGCACGATGCTCCAGGTTCTTGTGCCGCATCGGCTTTTTCCGAAAGCCGGTTCCCACCTTTCGGGCCGATGTCCTAGTCCCGGCCTCGAGAAGAACGAGGCGCCGCGCAACCTCTTCCGGTCGGTGCATCGCGCCGGGCCATGGGCCGTCCATGTCCGGGTGGGCCTGCACATTGCCGGTGCCGCCTGGCACGTCGCGGTCC
>JAGTAM010000672.1 GCA_023422485.1 Pseudomonadota bacterium
TGCCTCGAAGGTAACGTCGGTCGAAGGGTATCAGCGGCGCGCCGAGGATCCGCCACCGGACGGGGCCGGCAGCGGCCTCACCGGATGTCGTGTCCTTAGAGGACGCCGCAAGACTGAACAACGCGCCCGCCGACCGCATGGCAGACATGCCCCAAGCTTCTGTTTACGGCATCGAACCCGGTAATCCCGGATCCGCGAAGTACGGGGCGTAGACCGCCCGATCGATGCCGGCCCGAAGGAGGATTTGGAGCAGCAGCCGCGCCTTCACCCCCGACAGGAGGCCGGCCGAGAGCACGCCGCGAGCGAGCAGATCGATCTCGCCGCCGGGATACCCGTATGTGCGCGAGAACACAGGACCCGTCTCCGCGCGGGAGGCCAGGACGACGGGAATCCGCTCGATCAGGCCGGAGACGATCTCGGCGACGGGCTCCGGGACGTGGCCCGCGCCCATTCCCTCGATCACGACGCCGCGGAAGCCGAGGTCCGGCAGGGCGGCGAGCAGGCGCCCGTCGTCGCCGATGCCCATCTTCAGGAGCGCCACCGGCACCGGTCCGTCCGCCAGCGGCTCGGTGACGACGGGTCCCCGTTGCGGGCGCAGAAAGAACCGGGCCTCGCCCTCGATCACGAGGCCGAGCGGGCCCGCCAGCGGTGAGCGGAAGGCCGAGGGGAGGGCGGTGTGGGCCTTCTGCACGAGGCGGGCGGCGTGGATCTCGTCGTTGAGGACGGCGAGCACGCCCAGCCCCCGCGCCGCCGCGCTCCCCGCGACGATCGCTGCGGCCAGCAGGTTGCCCGGCCCGTCCGCCCCGGCGCTCTCCGGCCCGCGCATCGCTCCGGTGACCACGACGGGCTTGTCGCCGGCGACCAGGCTGTCGAGGACGAAGGCCGTCTCCTCGATCGTGTCGGTGCCCTGGATCACCACCGCGCCGTCGCAATCGCCGGCCAGGCGCGCATCCAGCGTGCGCGCCACGCCGATCAGGTCGTCGAGGGTGAGCCCCGCGCTCGGCCGCCGCAGGGGGGAGAACGTCTCGATCTGCGCCACCGCGGAAAGCCCCGGCACCGAGGCGGCGAGGTCGGCCGCCGTCAGCGTCGGCACGATTCCGCCCCCCATGCTGCGGGTCATGGTGATCGTCCCGCCCAGCGACAGGAGGAGGATGCGGGGTAACGTCATTGTTTTAAGGCATCCTCGAATCGGGTCGGTTCACCGCGCGTCGCCGAGCACCGCCTGCACCAGCGCCATCACCGCCACGGCGGCCGTATCCGCGCGCAGGATACGAGGGCCGAGCGAGAGGGCGACCGTGTTGGGGCGGGCGGCGATCAGGGCGCGCTCCTCAGCGTGGAACCCGCCCTCGGGGCCGACCAGCACGGCGAGCGGCGGCGGGTTGGCCGGGTCGGCCGCGCCGCGCAGGGCCGCCACCGGATCGGTGACGGGCGCGTCCTCGTCGCAGAAGACGAGCAGGCGCTCAGGCTCCAGCGCGCCGAGGCAGGCCGGGAGCCGGTCCGGCTCGCCGATTTCGGGGATCGCGAGAATGCCGCACTGCTCGGCCGCCTCGATCGCGTTGGCCTGCAGCCGGTCGAGCTTGATCCGCTCGCCTTGGGTGAATCGGGTGAAGACCGGCTGCAGGCGTCCGGCCCCCATCTCCACCGCCTTCTGCGCCAGGTAGTCGAGGCGGCCCGTTTTCAGAGGCGCGAACAGGTAGTGCAGGTCGGCCGGAGCCGGCTGCGGCCGGGTCTGCGCCACGACCCGCAGATCCGCGCTCTTGCGGCCCTGCGGCACGATCTCGGCGCGCCACTCGCCGTCGCGCCCGTTGAACAGCAGCACGGGCTCGCCCTCGGCGCGGCGCAGCACGGTGAGCAGATAGTTCGCCTGCGCCCGCTCCAGCGGCAGGACGAGCCCTTCCGCCAGATCCGCTTCGACGAACAGGCGCGGGGCGGTGAAATCGTAGGCGGCCATGGTCTCTCGCAGGCAGGACGGTCTCGTCGCGTGACCGATATCGGCTGTCAATCGGATCCCCACGCGGCTCCTCGCGGAGGGTGGTGCGAAAATGCCACGAGCGGCGGGTTTCGAATTGTTTCCCACGCTCGTGGCCCCCGAGCGGCGGAACGCACCATTGGCGCCACAATCCCGTGCGCAGAAGACTGCCGCATCGAAACACGTTCAAGCCTGCCCGCCGGCCCGTCGCGTCAAGCGCCGGGATCCCGCGCCGGGCAGGCGCTGCGGGATCGGGGGCACACCCGTCGCGGCATGCGGGGAGAAGGACCGGGCCGAATGTCTGCCAGGATGACTGCACCGACGAAGACCGCCGCCGCTCTGCTCGGCCTTGTCCTGCTGGCCGGGCCGGCTGTGGCCCAGGGCATGGGCGGCATGGGCGGGATGCCGCTGCCGTCGATGGACACCCCCGCCGAGCCTGCGCCCTCGGCCGGCGCGCCAATGAGCATCCCCGCGCCGATGGCTCCGGCTGCGCCCGCCCAGTCCGTGCCGCAGCAGGCGGGCACCGATTGCAGCGCGATCCAGAAGACCCTGATCGAGCGCAAGAACCTCGTGGCCAAGGCCAATTCGGCCTCGAACTCCAAGAAGAAGATGACGCCGCAGGAGGCCTGCTCCCTGTTCGGCCAGCTTCAGGCCAACGGCACCACCGGCATCAAGTGGATCACCGCCAACAAGGAATGGTGCTCGATCCCCGATTCGTTCTCGGAAGGCTTCAAGGCCGACCACAACAAGGTCGCGACGATCCGCACCAAGGTCTGCGGTATCGCCGCCCAGGCCTCGAAGATGGAAGCCCAGGCCAAGGCCCAGGCGCAGAACGGCGGCGGGGGCGGCGGTCTGCTCGGCGGCCCCGGCCTGTCCGGCGCCTTCCGCATGCCGCAGGGC
>JAGTAM010000707.1 GCA_023422485.1 Pseudomonadota bacterium
GCGGCTTTCGGGCTGGCCGCTGTTGACAGACCCGGCCACCCCTCTCCACATCCGCCGGATCATGAGCGCTGACACCATCAACCTCACCGCCGACCCGAACCGGGTCCCGCAGCCGGCCGTGACAGGCGACAAGCCGCCTCTCGAGATCCTGCTGTGCGCCCCCCGCGGCTTCTGCGCCGGCGTGGTGCGCGCCATCGACGTGGTCGAGCGGGCGCTGGCGATCTACGGGGCGCCGGTCTACGTCCGCCACGAGATCGTCCACAACAAATACGTGGTCGAGACGCTGAAGCGGAAGGGCGCCGTATTCGTGCGCGAACTGGACGAGGTGCCCGATAGTGGCGCGCCCGTCATCTTCTCCGCCCACGGCGTCGCCAAGACGGTGCCGCAGAACGCCGATGCACGCGGCCTTACCACCATCGACGCCACCTGCCCGCTGGTGACCAAGGTCCACCGCGAGGCCGAGATCCACCACAAGCGCGGGCGCCACGTCCTGCTCGTCGGCCATTCCGGCCATCCGGAGGTCGTCGGCACCATGGGCCAATTGCCCAAGGGCTCGATCACCCTGGTCGAAGACATCGAGCAGATCGATGCGCTGAACCCGCCGGCCGAGCAGGCTCTGGCCTGGGTGACGCAGACGACCCTGTCGATCGACGATACCAAGCACATCGTCGAGGCGCTCAAGGCCAAGTTCCCGGCGATCCACGGGCCGCACAAGGACGACATCTGCTACGCCACCACCAACCGTCAGGAGGCGGTCAAGGAAGTGGCGCCGCGGGTCGATGCGCTGATCGTCGTCGGGTCCTCCAATTCCTCGAACTCGCAGCGTCTGCGCGAGGTTGCCGAGCGGGCCGGCTGCCCGATCACCCGCCTCGTCCTGCGCGCGGAAGAGATCGACTGGGACGCCTTCAAAGACATCCGCCGCCTCGGCCTCACCGCCGGCGCCTCGGCGCCTGAGGTTCTGGTGGAGGAGATCATCGACGCCTTCGCCGCGCGCTTCGACGTGACGGTGGATCAGGTCTCGGTGACCGTCGAGGACATGTCCTTCCCGCTGCCGCGCGAGCTGCGCAGCGAGGCCGCCGAGTAGGGCGGCGCCCTCGCCGGCCTCCGAAGAGCCGGCCGAACGACCTCCAGGGGCGCCCACGGCGCCCCTTTCTCTTGCGCGAACCCGGCAGCAGTCCCCGTGGCGGTCTACACCGACGTATCCGACGAGGCGCTGCGCGCCTTCCTCGCAGAGTACGACATCGGCGAGTTGCTCTCCTGCAAGGGCATCGCCGAAGGCGTGGAGAACTCGAACTTCTTCCTGCACACGAGCACGGGCAACTTCATCCTCACCCTCTACGAGAAGCGGGTGAGCGAGGCGGACCTGCCGTTCTTCATCAACCTGATGGGCCATCTGGCCCGCGCCGGCCTTGCCTGCCCGCAGCCGGTGCGCAACCGTGCTGGCACCGCGCTCGGGCGCCTCTGCGGCCGGCCGGCGGCCATCGTCACCTTCCTCGACGGCGTCTCCTTGAGCCGCCCGAATGCGGAGCATTGCCGGGCGCTCGGTGCCGCTCTGGCCGGGCTCCACGCCGCAGGCCGCGACTTCCCGATGGTGCGCGAGAACAACCTGTCTGTGGGAGCGTGGCGCCCGCTCTTTACGCAGGCCGAGGCACAGGCCGACACGGTGGCGCCGGGGCTCGCCGCCCGCACCCGCGCCGACCTCGATGTTCTGGAAGCCTCGTGGCCGCAGGGCCTGCCGGGCGGCGTCATCCACGCCGACCTCTTCACCGACAACGTCTTCTTCATCGGCGACGCGGTGTCGGGCCTGATCGACTTCTACTTCGCCTGCACCGACGCCTTCGCCTACGATCTGGCGATCAGCCTCAACGCCTGGTGTTTCGACGCCGACGGCACCTTCCACCGCGACAAGGCCGGGGCGATGATCGCAGGCTACGATGCCGTGCGGACGCTGGAGCCTGCGGAGATCGCGGCGCTACCGATCCTGGCCCGCGGCGCGGCCATGCGGTTCATGCTGACCCGCCTCGTGGATTGGCTCAATGTCCCGCTCGGCGCCCTGGTGCAGCCCAAGGACCCGTTGGAATACGACCGGCGGCTGACCTTCCACCGCACCGCGACCGATGCGCGGGATTACGGCTGGGAAGGGTAGGTGACGCAGAGCCCTCTCCCGCAGAGGAGAGAGGGCTCACGCTTTTCTCAGAGCACCTTCAGCAGCGCTTCGGCGCCCGACACCTCGGCCTTGGACGGCGTATCCTCGACATTGAGGATCCGCACCACGCCGTCATCGACCAGCATCGCGTAGCGCTGGGAGCGCGGGCCGAGGCCGAAGCCCGAACCGTCCATCTCCAGGCCGATCGCTTTGGCGAACTCGGCATTGCCGTCGGCCAGGAACTCGATGCCCTCGGCGCCGCTCTGCTGCTGCCACGCATTGAGCACGAAGATGTCGTTGACCGAAGTCACCGCGATCGCGTCGACGCCGCGGGCCAGGATTTCCTCGCGCTTGGCGACGAAGCCCGGCAGGTGGTTGCGGTGGCAGGCGGGTGTGAACGCGCCCGGCACGCCGACCAGCACGACGCGGCGTCCCTTGAACACGTCGTCGGTCGTCTTGGCCTGCGGACCCTCCGGCCCGCTCACCCGGAAGGTGACCTGGGGCAGGTGATCGCCAACCTGAATCGTCATCCGAACACTCCTCGGCAAAAGTCACGAACCGTTAGACGCGCTGCGGCCACCTGTCGAGGCACCGACATCCCGCCCGCGCGTTTGGCTTATGGATCAATGGCGGCTGCCGCATTAGCATAGCCCGATGCAGAGACCCGATCCCGCGCTCAAAGACCCGGCCTATCTCGACGGCCAGTTCCTCGTGGCCATGCCGGGAATCGGCGACGAGCGCTTCGCGCGCTCGGTGATCTATCTCTGCGCCCACTCGGCGGACGGAGCCATGGGCATCATCGTCAACAAGCCGGTCGCTGATCTGAACATGCCGGATCTCCTGATCCAGCTCGATATCGCCAGTGAGGCGGATGCCATCCGACTGCGCGAGCGGGTCGGCCATATGCCGGTGCTGATGGGCGGTCCGGTCGATGCCAAGCGCGGCTTCGTGCTGCACACCGCCGACTTCCACATCGACCAATCGACCCTGCAGATCGACGAGGGTGTCTGCCTGACGGCGACGGTGGAGATCCTGCGCGCCATCGCCGACGGGCGCGGCCCCTCGAACGCGGTGCTGGCGCTGGGCTATGCCGGCTGGCAGGCGGGCCAGCTCGAGAACGAGATTCTCGCGAACGGTTGGCTGAACTGCCCGGCCGACCCCGAGCTGATCTTCGATCCGGGGCTCGGCACCAAGTACGATCAGGTTCTCAAGGCGATCGGGATCGACCCGGCCATGCTCTCAGCGGACGCCGGACGGGCCTGACGCGGGCCCGTCCTCGGCCGATTCGGCGCAGGCGGGCTCACACCCGTCCGTGCACGAGGTCGTGGATGAAGCCGAGCTTCGTCACCACGGCCGGACCGAGCACGAAGGGGTAGAGGTCGCCCTCGCCCATGGCCCGGCTGACGCTGTTCATGGCGAAGACGAAGGGTAGCCATGCATCGATGATCTGCTCGATCGTATCGGCGCGGTAGGGATCGAAATCGACCCGCGTGGCGAGTTCGCCCCCGACATCGGCCTTCGGCTTCACCTGCATCCCGAAGGCGCTGGCCATCTCCAGCGTATCGACGATGTGCAGGTAATGCGCCCAGGTCTCCGCGAAGTCCTCCCAGGGGTGCGTCGTGGCGTAGGCCGAGACGAAGGTCTCCTGCCAGTTCGGCGGCGGACCCTGATCGTAGTGGCGCTGAAGCGCGGCGCCGTAATCCTGCGAATCATCGCCGAACACCGCCCGGCACGGCTCCAGCCTGCCGGCGTCGCGCACGAGGATGTCCCAGTAATGGTGGCCGACCTCGTGGCGGAAATGGCCGAGCAGAGTCCGGTAGGGCTCGCCCATGGCGGTCCGGCGCTTCTCGCGCTCGGCCGGGTCGGCCTCCACGAGGGCGATGGTGATGATGCCGTTCTCGTGGCCGGTCATCACCTTCGGGCCGCTGGCATCCGGCGGATCGGCCAGGAAGTTGAAGATCAGCCCATGCTCGGGATCCTCGGCGCGCGTCTTCAGCGGCAGGTTCCAGCGCAGCAGGGTATAGAATAGCCGGTGCTTGGCGTGCTCCATCTCGCGCCAGCGCTCCAGGTTCACCGGGTCGCTCACGTCCGGCACGATGCCGTTGTGGCGGCAAGCAAGGCAGAAGGCGTCGGTCGTGCCCGGCGGCACCATCCAGTTGCAGGTGTCGTGCGTGGCGTTGGTGCAGAGGAAGCTCGGGCGGTCGGGTGCTGCGAGAGGGGTCCAGGCGTTGTTGTCGCCTGCGGGCTCCAGGGCCGAGATGCGACCGAGCTGGGGCAGATAGGCCAGCCGATGGCCACAGCGCCCACAGGAACGGTTCTCGAAATACAGGACGTTGTCGCAGGACTGGCAGCGAAAGAGTTTCATCGGCTCACGGGGACGTTGACGCTCCGTCCCCGATCCGGCGTGGACCCGATCCGGGAACGGGGTGTACCGGGCACGAGGCTCGGAGGCGGCGGGGGTTCGCGGCCAACCAACCCGCGAACCCCCTTACCGTTCCGTGATCGATACTGATTTTGTTCGGCTGTCTCGCGCCTGCGCGCGGGCCGGTCAGGCGGCTGCGAGCGCCTCGCTGATGGC
>JAGTAM010000084.1 GCA_023422485.1 Pseudomonadota bacterium
GCATCTGGTAGGTGACGTTCACGCCCTGCGACTGGCAGGTCGGAATGTCGGACCACGCCATGTCGGCGGTGACCTTCTGCGTGTACTCGATCGGCTTGTCGGAGAAGGCGCAGAGCGGCTTCACCGCGCCGGAGCGCCAGTTGGCGATTTCCTCGGCCGGATTGTTCATGTTGGCGTCGATATGGCCGCCCGCGAGCTGCACGGAGGCCGGTCCGCCGCCCTGGTAGGGCACGTAAGTGATCTTGGTCTTGGTCGCCTGCTCCATCGTCACGGAGATCAGGTGGTCCTCGCGCTTCGAGCCGTTCCCCCCGGTCTTGAGCGGCGGGCTTGCCGTCTTGGCAGCCTCGATGAACTCGCCGGCAGTCTTGTAGGGCTTGGCGCTGTTGACCCAGAGCACGAAGGCATCCTGCGCCATCATCGCGATCGGGGTGAAATCCTTCCAGCTCACCGGAAGCTTGGTGGAGAGGGGCGTCAAGTAGATGCCGCTCGACGTGGTGATGAGCTTGTGGGGGTCGCCGGCCGACTTCTGGATATCGAGCATCGCCTCGCCGCCCGCTGCGGCGGGCTTGTTCACGATGATGATCGGCTGCTTGACGAGGTTGTTCTTCTGAATCGCTCCTTGGATCGTGCGTGCCATCTGGTCGGACGATCCGCCGGGCGGGAAGGGAACGATGATCTCGATCGGCTTCGTCGGTTCCCAAGCCTGGGCTGGGACAGCAGACAACAACAGGGTCGCGATCGCGGCCCGCACGGCAACTCTCATAGCGTCTCCTCTCGCGGCGCACGTTTCGGCACGCGGTCTGTTTTCTTGGCCCAAGGACCAGACTGCTGCACCGTTCGCTCCTCGACGGAGTGGCTCGGGCAGTTCGTGGTCCGACACACCAGCCGGCAGCAACAACCGGCGACTTTGAGATCTCGACGGGCGCAGCCTGAACCTGAGCCGACAGCCAGTCGAATTTTTGAATTATAAATCGCTGCGACGCAAGCGCGCTGGGCGTATTATGCACGCATCGCCGGGGAGGTGGGCGATCGGGATCCGCTCCGGAGGTCCGCCGAAGGCCGCCCTGCTTCGATGGATGAATTGAACGCTCGCTGAGATCGGCGTTCACGAATGAATCTGAGCCGCTCCGGGTTTCTCGGAGGCTGCTTGTTTTGGGTCAGAAGGCCAAGGCTCGATCACCGGCGTTGGCATGATAGCGCACTTCAGCATAGCGCACTTCAGCCTCGGCGGGAGGACGCTGCCGACGGGTTCGAGCAAGCGATCACGCAGGTCGGCGTGGATGTGCGGCGCGCCATAGGTCCGGCGCGCGCCGAGATGGACGGTGCGGATCCGCTTGAGCAACGTGGCGTCGGCAACTGCCCGTGCCCAGGGCTGGCGGCTGGCGGCTGGCGGCTGGCCCAGGCGTAGCACCCGGCCGTCGATATGCCGAGCACACAGGCCATGGCGACGATCGGGAAGTCGGACTGGTTGGCACTCATGAACCGGAAGCCCCCGACGGCAGGCCCCGGTCTCCCGCGCGAACCAAGCCGTCGCGCGAGAGGATGTCACGCTCCAATTTCAGCTGCCGGTTCTCACGCCGCGGCCGGACGAACGCGTCGCACTCGGTCGCCGTCAGGCTGGGAACGACCGTCGGCGGCTCGGCATCGCGGCGGTCCTCGCCGCGGTCAGCCTCCGCGACGCAGTTCTGGATGCTCTGGCGGGAAGGCTCGAACTCGCGGGCGAAATCGGCAGGATCGCGGCCGGCACGAACCAGATCGACCATCTGCCGCCGGAACTCGGCGGGTATGCAGGACGGGTCTTGGGCATCGGGAAACCACCTCACGCGAAAGCGGTCTCGGCGCCCAACAAACCGGCGCAATTCCAGGCGGCGCTCAACGACAGCGCCAGCTCTTCGGAAGCTGCTACTGCGTCAAAGACCGGCTTACTCCGCCTTCGATTTACGCAAGCGATGGACCTGCCACGTCAGCATCATGCTCGAAGCCATCAAGGCTGCGTGCAGGAGTTGAAGGAGAAGCGATCCGTCTTGCATTGGCTCAATCTCGCGGACCTGGCAGTGCCAGAACTACGGGAAGGGCTAGCAACGAACGGGCCAACGCCCACCATGGCACGCTGAGCCTTCGGAAAGCCGACAGGTTCGGGCCTGGGCGGCCGCCTACGCTGCAACGGGGCCGGGAAGCGTGAGGGTCCTGGCCGAAAGCAGGCGCGTCAGGGTCGCGAGGAGGGCGGTTTGAGTGATGATGCCCAAAACGCGGCGTTCGCCATCCACGACCACAACCGCATGGGTGCGACCGTCGGTCAGCGAGGACGCCAGCGCGACCACCGGCTCGTCCGGGCCCGCCGTTTGGGCCTCGGACATCACCTGCGCGATGCCCTGCTCGCCGTGCAGCGTCAGCTCGCGCAGGCCGAGCGTGCCGAGCAGCCGGCCGGCCCCGTCCACCACGGGCAATGTCCGGATGTTGCGCGCGATCAGGAGCTCCCGCGCCTGCTCGGCGCTGCCATCCAGCGCGATGGTGACCACGTCACGCGACATGATCTCGGCGCAGGTGAGGTCGCCCTGCGTGCGCACGAGTGCGTGGAGTTCGACTTGGCGGAGGAGCCGATCGAGGTCGGCGCGGTCGATGTCCAGCGTCTCGTGCAGCTCGACCAGCGCGGCATCGACGTCTTCCGGTCGGAAGCCGACACGCAGCGGCGCGGGCAGGTCCGCCGTTCCGTGCGTGTTGACCGGCGCTGCGACGGGAACGTGGGGATAGTTGCGGCGTGAGATCTTGTGGAAGGCGATGCCGAGCGCAACCAGAATGACCGAGTTCACGCAGACCGGGAATAGAGGAAACAGAAAGCCCGCGGACGTGACGGTCGGGCCGCCGATCAACGCCGTCAATGCAGCCGCGCCCCCGGGGGGGTGCAGGGAGCGAGTGAGCGACATCGCGGCGATCGCAAGCGAGACCCCTACGCCGATGGCCACAACCGGGTCCGGGATGAAGCGGGCGGCGAGCACGCCCATGAAGGCCGAGATCGTGTTGCCGCCGATGATGGACCAGGGC
>JAGTAM010000086.1 GCA_023422485.1 Pseudomonadota bacterium
CTCGTCCGGCGTCAGCGCGAGGTCGAGGGCCGCCGCCGCATCGTCGAGATGCCCCGGCTTCGAGGCGCCGATGATCGGCGCGGCCACGCCCCGTTTCTGGATCACCCAGGCAAGCGCCACTTGCGCCCGCGGGACGCCGCGGTTGCGTGCCACCTCGGCCACCGCCTCGACCACCCTGCGGTCGGCCTCGACGGTAGCGTCGTAGAGCTTCTTGCCGACGAGATCGCTCTCCTGCCGGGCGCTGCCCGCGTCGAAGTCACGGGTGAGCCGGCCGCGGGCGAGCGGGCTCCACGGCAGCAGCGGGATGCCCTGGTCGCCGCAGAGCGGGATCATCTCGCGCTCCTCCTCGCGGTGGAGCAGGTTGAGGTGGTTCTGCATGGTGGCAAACCGCGTCCAGCCGTTGAGGTCGGCGGTGTAGAGCGCTTTCGCGAATTGCCACGCGAACATGGAGGAAGCGCCGATGTATCGAGCCTTGCCCGCCTTCACGACGTCGTGGAGTGCCTCCAGCGTCACGTCGATCGGCGTGGCGTAGTCCCAGCGGTGGATCTGGTAGAGATCGACGTAGTCGGTGCCGAGACGCTTGAGCGAGGCGTCGATCGCGGAAAAGATCGCCTTGCGCGACAGGCCGCCGGCATTGGGCTGGTTCTTCAGCGGATAGTACACCTTGGTCGCGAGCACGATGCTGTCGCGGTCGGCATAATCCTTGAGCGCGCGGCCGACGATCTCCTCCGAGGTGCCGTCGGAATAGTAGTTCGCGGTGTCGAAGAAGTTGATCCCGAGATCGAGCGCCCGCTTGATCAGCGGCCGGCTCTCCTCCTCCCCCGTCGTCCACGGATGCGGTCCCCGCTCCGGCACGCCGTAGGTCATGCAGCCGAGACAGAGCGGCGAGATGTCGAGGCCGGTGCGGCCGAGCTTTTTTGTCTGCATGGGGGGCATCACGCGGGTGGACGACGCGCCCTTACATGGGGCGCCGCCGCCGATCGTCACCGCAGGGTCGCGGGGTTCGTACCATCGGAGATCGATCCCCGGATGACGACACCGTGACGGCCAACGTGCTTGCAAAAAGATTGTGCGCAACTCATGAAGAGGGGCGTTCTGCCTGGCGCGATTCTAAACTGAGAGAGTGTCCCATGATCCGGCTTCGCATGCTCCTCGGTTGCACCGCCGCCATCGGCTGTCTCCTCGGCCCGGCCCTTGCCGAGGAGGCTGATCCTGCCGCCATCGTCGCCGGGATGTTCGCCGCCGGCGGCAACCATACGGGCGTGCGCGCCAGCGGCGCCAAGGGGGTCTGCCTCAAGGGCGAGTTCACCCCCGCGCCCGGCGCCGCCCTCTCCAAGGCGCCCCAATTCCAGAAGGCGGTGCCGGTGACGGCTCGCTTCTCCATGGGCGGCAGTAACCCGAAGGTCTCCGACAAGGCCAAGCCCGTCACCCGCGGCTTCGCCATGCGGATGAACGATCCCGCTGGCGACATGGTGTTCGTGGTGATTTCCGCGCCGGTCTTCTCGACGCGCACGCCCGAGCAACTTCTCGCCGCCCTCCAGGCCCGCGCGCCTGGGCCGGACGGCAAGCCGGATGCCGAGAAGATCAAGGCGTTCGTGGCAGCCAATCCGGAGACGACGCGGCAGGCGGCCTGGCTCAACGCGCGGCCGGTACCGGCCAGCTTCGCGGGCGTCGATTACTGGGGTGTCCACGCCTACACGCTCACCAATGCGAAGGGTGAGACCAAGACGGCGAAGCTGAAGTTCGTGTCCGCCGACAAGGCCGGTCTCAGCGACGACGAACTGAAGGCCAAGCCCGACAGCTTCTACGCCGACGAGTTGAAGGAGCGCCTGGGCCGCGGGCCGGCCCGGTTCGACCTCGTCGCGATCCTGGCTGAGCCGGGCGACCCGACGAACGACCCGACCGTCCAGTGGCCGGAGGAGCAGCGCAAGACCGAGACGCTCGGCACTCTCGCGATCACGGCGATCGAGCCGGATGCCACCTGCGACGCGCGCACCTTCGATCCGGTGGCAGAGCTGCCGGAGGGAGTTGCCGGTCCGGCCGACGACCCGATGTTCGCGGTTCGCTCCCCGGCCTACGCCGTGTCGCTCTCCCGCCGGGCGAACTGACCAGCAACGAAAGGGGCGGCTCAGAGAGCCTCACAAAACTCCCCGCTATCGACCGTTCTTGCTTTGGCGAGGACAGCGCAGCGGGAGTTTGGTGAGAGACACTCAGCCGCCCCTGCCCTCCCGGCGCATCATGAAGGCGAGCTTCTCGAACAGGCTGACGTCCTGCTCGTTCTTCAGTAGCGCGCCGTGCAGCGGTGGGATCAGCTTGCGGCCATCGCGCTCGCGCAGGGTCTCGGGCTGAATATCCTCGGAGACGAGGAGCTTGAGCCAGTCGAGCAGTTCGGAGGTCGAGGGCTTTTTCTTGAGGCCGGGCACCTCACGGGTCTCCAGGAACACCCGCAAAGCCTCCTCGACGAGGCGGTGCTTGATGCCCGGATAATGCACCTCGACGATGCGCTGCAGCGTCTCGGCGTCGGGAAACTTGATGTAATGGAAGAAGCAGCGGCGCAGGAAGGCGTCCGGCAGCTCCTTCTCGTTGTTCGAGGTGATGATGACGATGGGGCGGTTTTCCGCCCGGATCGTCTCGCCGGTCTCGTAGACGTGGAACTCCATCCGGTCGAGTTCGGTCAGCAGGTCGTTGGGGAACTCGATATCGGCCTTGTCGATCTCGTCGATCAGCAGCACCGGCCGGGCTGGGGCGGTGAACGCCTCCCACAGCTTGCCGCGGCGGATGTAGTTGGCGATGTCCGAGACCCGCGGGTCGCCGAGCTGCGAGTCCCGCAGGCGCGAGACGGCGTCGTACTCGTAGAGACCCTGCTGCGCCTTGGTCGTGGACTTGATGTTCCAAGTCAGCAGCGGCGCGCCGAGACCCCGGGCGATTTCTTCCGCCAGCACCGTCTTGCCGGTGCCGGGCTCGCCCTTCACCAGCAGCGGCCGCTCCAGCACGATCGCGGCATTGACCGCCGTGGTGAGGTCGGGCGGGGCGACGTAGGACTCGGTTCCGGTGAAGCGCATGGGGCCTCGTGTCGGCATGGGGAGAGCCCGCAGTAACCCGGCGCGAAGCGGATCGGCAACCGGTCGGGCAGCCGGTTCGAGGCGTCCCGGTCTACAGCGTCTTGCCGTCGTGCCACACGCAGTTGGTGGCGAGAATGCCGAGGTTCACGTCCGACTTCTGCGGCTGCGGCAGCGTCTTGCCGTCCATGGCGAGGTCGATCTTGATCTCGACCTGTCCCTTCGTCTCATTCGAGCGGCGGGAGAAGTAGCAATATTGCTGGAACGGCCGCTCCTCGTTGGCCTTGAAGTTCCAGCCGGTCACGATCTGCCCGTCGAGATAGGGCACCTGCTTGAACACCGTGAAGGTCGTGTTCACCGGCGCCTGCGAGGCCGGGGCGGCGTCGGTGCCGAGCTGCGCCTTGGTCGGCGTCGGCACGGCGCTGGCCTTCTGGGCCGGCAATCCTTCGAGCTTCAGAGTGTTGTCGGTCAGCGTGACCTCGCCCTTGGTCTTGAGCGTCACATCGGCGAGCGCCGTCTGCATCGCGCTGGCGATCTTCTCGGCGGCCGAGTCGAACTGGTTCATGTAGGCGTAGCCGTAGCAGGCCGCGCCGATGCCGATCCCGGCGAGCGCCGAGAAGGCGCCTGCGCCGATCGCCCGCAGCAGGAAGGCGCGGGCGAAATGCATCCGCGCCTCCGCCCGCAGGCGGCCGTTGACGTGTTGCGCGAGCACGATGTTCTCGTGCGTGCCCTCGGTGTGGATGCTCATGGCCGGGCGCTCGACTTGCGGGGCTTTACGCGGTCACGCCGGTCGGGGCGTTGCCGGAGGTGTTGGCGGGCGGCGGAGGCGGCGGCACCACGGGGGCCGTGCGCCGCTCCAGCGGGATCACCGAGGCGTCGCGCGCGACCGGTCTCGGCTGGGCCAGGGCCATTTCCTGGCGCACGCCCTCGGCGATGGAGGCGAGCAGGTAAGGCGTGGCCTCCGGGTTCACGGCAGCGCCGAGGTCGTCCTCGTCCATGAAGGTCCGGCGCACCGACACGGCCGACAGCGCCAGGATCGTCGAGGCGAAGGCCGCACAGAGGGCGGGCACGAACACGAAGATGCGCAGGAAGGCGTGGACCTGCGCGTCGCTCACCTCGATCGGATCGACGCCGTAGACCATGGCGGTGAAGGAGTGGAGCTGCGAGCGGTTGACCGCGTTGCGATAGGCCTGCTCGGCATCGGCGACCTTGCGGTCGGCGGCACCCCGGTCGAGGAGCCCGCGCGCCTTGCGCGCCTCCTCCAGCTCCTTGACGATGGCGCTGCGGTCGGTGCCCGCCTTGGCCACCGCGGCGTTGAGAGTCGCGGTGCGCGGGTCGGTGACGCATTTCAGGTTCGAGTAGCGCATGCCGCGGCTGTTGGTGCCGGAGATGCGCTCGCAGCGCTGCGCCGGAAGGCCGGCGAGCTGCGAGGCGTTCTCGGCCGAACGCCGCTCGATCTGTTCCAGTTCGTTCGTGTACTGCTCGACGCGGGCATTGGCGGCGGCGATCCGGGTATCGATGCTGTCGCGGTCGGCCTGCGCGTCCTTGAGCGCGGTCTTGGCCTTGGCCGCATCCATCAGGCGGGGATGGAACATCATCTCGCCGAGCTGCGACACCGACTTGGTGGTCACGCCCGCGGCGAAGATGATGCCGATGATCGCGAGCCCCTTCACGAACCACGAGCGCTGCGTGCGCGCCAGGATGCCGAGAGGCACGCGGCACAGCTCCACCGCGGCGTAGACGAGCGGCGCCAGCAGCATGAAGTAGAACGCCCGCTCGTCGCCGTCGCTGTAATAGCCCGCGAACAGCCACGCGCCCCACAGCGAGGCGCCGATCACCATGAACTCGACGAGATAGGCGATGGCGACGTAGCCCCACTT
>JAGTAM010000150.1 GCA_023422485.1 Pseudomonadota bacterium
CCCAGGGCTTTGCCCTGGACCCACGAAAGGACGCGTCCTTTCGAAACCCGGACTCAGAAAATCGGCATGCCGCCGGCCACTGTGACCAGCGCGCCGGAGGTGTAGCTGCTCTCCTCGGCCGCCAACATGACGTAGGCCGAGGCGAGTTCCGCCGGCTGGCCGGGGCGGTTGAAGGGCACTTGGCTCCCGAAGGTCTTGACCGCATCCTCGCTCATCCCGGCGGGGATGAACGGGGTCCAGATCGGGCCGGGCAGCACGCCGTTCACGCGGATGCCCTTCTCGGCGAGGAGCTGGGCGAGGCCGAGCACCATGTTGCTGAGCGCGCCCTTGGTGGCGCTGTAGGCGAACAGGGTCGGCACCGGGTGCTTGGAATTGACCGAGGAGGTGAAGATCACCGAGGCGCCGGGCTTGAGATGCGCCAGCGCCGCCTTGGTGGCGTAGAACGGGCCGAAAATGTTGGTCCGGAAGTGCTGTTCGAAGATCGCGTCGTCGATGTCGGTGACCCCCTGGTTCGGCTGCTGGAAGGCAGCGTTGTTGACCAGAATGTCGAGCCGGCCGAATTCCTTGGCGGTGCGCTCGACGATCGCGCGAGCGTAGGCCGCATCCTTGATGTCGCCGGGCAGGAGCAGGGCGCGCCGGCCCGCCCGCTCGATCCAGTTGCCGACGGTTTCCGCATCCTTCTGCTCGTCGGGCAGGTAGGAGATCGCCACGTCCGCGCCCTCGCGGGCATAGGCGATGGCCACCGCCCGTCCGATGCCGCTGTCGCCGCCCGTCACCAGGGCGGCCTTGCCGGTAAGTTTCCCCGAACCCTTGTAGCTCTCCTCGCCGTGATCGGGCTCCGGCGCCATCTTGCCCGTTTGGCCGGGGAAGCTCTGGGCCGGCGTCTCGAAGGGCGGGCGCGGGTACTTGGTCAGCGGATCGGTCATCACGGCTCCTGTTCGGGATTTGCCGCGACAACCGGGTGCGGGGGCCGCCGTTCCGAAGCGGCGACCCTGGGCCGCGGTCAGCCCGCCGGCACGAGGGCCGTGTCGAGCACGCGGGCGACGTGGAGGGCGTCGCGGCCGAGCCCGTCATGGATCTGGTGGCGGCAGCTGGTGCCGTCGGCGACCACGAGGTCGTCGGCCTCCGCCTTGCGTAGGGCCGGGAACAGCGACAGTTCGGCCATGGCGAAGGAGACATCGATCGTGTCCCGCCCGTAGCCGAAGGCGCCGGCCATACCGCAGCAGCTCGATTCGATGACGCGCACATCGAGCCCCGGCACGGCGCGCAGCACCGTCTCGACGGCGCCCATCGCCCCGAAAGACTTCTGGTGGCAGTGGCCGTGCAGGTGGGCGACCCGGCCGCCCTGGTCGGCGAGCGGGAGGGTAATGCGGCCGGCGGCGAGGTCGGCGGCCAGAAGCTCCTCGAACAGGAAGGCTTTGCCTGCCAGTTCGCTGGCCTCCTCCCGCGGCAGCAGGGACAGAAACTCGTCGCGGAAGGTGAAGAGGCAGGAGGGCTCCAGGCCGATGACGCGGGCGCCGGCCCGCACGAAGGGCAGCAGCGTGTCGAGGGTGCGGCGCGCCTCCTCCCGCGCCCGGTCGGTCTGACCGGAGGCGAGATAGGTGCGGCCGCAGCAGAGCGGGCGGCGGCCTTGATGGGCGACGACGCGGTGCAGGCGGTAGCCCGCGGCCCGCAGCACCCGCTCGGCGGCCTCCAGATTCTCGCGCTCGAAGGCGCGGTTGAAGGTGTCGCCGAACAGGACGAGGTCGCGATGGTCGCCCGCCACGTCCTCCGGATGGGCGACCTCGCCGGGCTCGCGCCAGGGCCGGCGCCATTCCGGCAGCGAGCGGCGGGCCGAGAAGCCGGCCCAGGTCTCACTGAGGCGGGCCAGAGCGGGATAGCGGTTGCGCAGGTTCAAGAGCGGTGCGAGCGCGGCCGCCACGCCGGCATAGCGCGGCATCTCGGCCACCAGCCGCTCCTTCAGCGGCAGGCCGTGCCGGGCGTGGTAATGGTGCAGGAACTCGACCTTCATCTTGGCCATGTCGACGCCGGTCGGGCATTCCCGGCGGCAGGCCTTGCACGACACGCACAGATCCATCGTGCGCTTCATCTCAGGGCTGAGGAACGCGTCCGGCCCGAGCTGGCCCGAGATCGCGAGGCGCAGCGAATTGGCCCGCCCGCGGGTGAGGTGCTGCTCGTCGCGGGTGGCGCGGTAGGAGGGGCACATCGCGCCCCCGGCGAGCTTCCGGCACGTGCCGTTGTTGTTGCACATCTCGACCGCCGGGCCGAACCCGCCCCAGTCCGACCAATCGAGGGCGGTCTTTTGCGGGGCGCTCACCGCGTAGTCGGGCGAAAAGCGCATCAGCGTGCGGTCGTCCATCTTCAGCGGGCGGACGATCTTGTTCGGGTTCAGGCGGTTGTCGGGGTCGAAGCCGTCCTTCACGGTTTCAAAAGCGCGGGTGAGCTTGGCGCCGAACAGTGGCTCGACGAACTCGGAGCGCGAGATGCCGTCGCCGTGCTCGCCCGAATAGGAGCCCTTATGGCGGCGCACCAGCTCCGCCGTCTCCTCGGCGATGGCGCGCATCTTTTTGACGTCGCCGCCCTCCTTCATGTTGAGGATCGGGCGCACGTGCAGGCAGCCGACGGAGGCGTGGGCGTACCACGTGCCGCGGGTGCCGTGCTTGGTGAACACTTCGGTGACGGCGTCGGCGTAGTCGGCCAGATGGTCGAGGGGGACGGCGCAATCCTCGATGAAGGAGACCGGCTTGGCGTCCCCCTTCATCGACATCATGATGTTGAGGCAGGCCTCGCGCACCTCCCACACCGCCTTCTGGCGGTTGGGCTCGACCACCTCGACCACGGCGTCGGGAAAGCCGTGATCGGCCATGCACTGGTCGAGACGCTTGAGGTCACGCTTGAGCGCGGAAAGATCGTCTCCGGCGAATTCGGCGAGCAGCAGGCAGTTCGGCTGGCCCCTGGTGATATCGGCGAGCGTCGTGCGGAACAGGGGGATGTCGGCGCCGAGCACCAGCACGTTGTTGTCGACGAGTTCGACCGCCACCGGGTCGAGGGCGACGATGTGCTGCGTCGTCTCCATCGCCGCGCGGAAGGAGGGGAAGTGGCACACGCCCATCACCCGGTGGGTCGGCAGGCGTGAGAGCTTGAGCGTCACCGAAGTGGTGGCGGCGAGTGTGCCCTCCGAGCCGACGAGGAGATGGGCGAGATTCGGCCGCGGCTCGATCAGGGAGTCGAGGTTGTAGCCGCCGACCCGCCGCTGCACCCGCGGATACATCTTCTCGATCTCGTCGCGGTGCGCGTCGGCGAGGGCGAGCATTCGGCGCGCCAGATCGTCGGCACGGGCGCCGCCGGTGACGGCGCTCGTCGCGTTGCCGGTGAGCCCGAAGCCGAAGGCGGCGCCGTCGTGGAACAGCGCCTCCAGGGCCAGCACGTTGTCGCTCATCTTGCCGTAGCGCAGCGAGCGGGCGCCGCAGGAATTGTTGCCGGCCATGCCGCCGATGGTGCAGCGGGTCGCGGTCGAGGGCTCGACGGGGAAGAACCAGCCATCGGCCTTCAGCCGGGCGTTGAGGCGCTCCAGCACGTGGCCGGGCTCGACCGTGACGGTGCCGCCTTCCGCGTCGTAGGCCAGCACGCCGTTGAAGTGACGCGAGCAATCGACCACGAGGCCGGCGCCGATCGGCTGGCCGTTCTGCGAGGTGCCGCCGCCGCGCATGATGACGGGCAGGTCGAATTGGGCCGCCACCTTCAGGGTCGCGGCGATGTCGGCCGCACTCTTGGGGAAGACCACGCCCGCCGGCATGATCTGGTAGATCGAGGCATCGGTGGCGTAGCGCCCGCGGGTGAAGGCGTCGAAGCGGGCCTCGCCCTGCAGGACCTCCGCGAGCTTGCGCGGCAACCCGGCCGCGTTGCGAGCCTTCGCTCGCGCGCTCGGCGCCTGCACCTCGGAAGCGGCTCCGGCCGGTTTCGCGCTCGCGCCCAACTTCGCCTCCAAGTGGAACCTCCCCTCGCCTCGCCCTGGATGGCTGTAAGGCGTTTTTGAATTCATAATTCTCAGGTGAGGGCGGGTCAAACGCGACGAGGTCGCGGGCCCCAAGGCAATGCGGCCGCCGATGGGATCGGCGGCCGCTTCTCTTGCGCGGACATATCGGGAAACGTCTACAGGGGGATCCGCTGCGGGATCGCTTCCGACGCACCGTGCCGGTCCGACAGGACGGACTCGGGCAGCACGATGGGACGCTCGGCTGAGGCGCTCGGGGGCCGGACCTCGAAGCCGCGGCGCAGCAGGATCGGGTGCGCATCCGGCGCCGGCACCACGGGGGCCGGCCGCATGGCGGCGGGCCGCAGGCTGCGCTCCATGAAGTCCCTCACCAGCGGCACGATGTCCTGGCGGAAGCGCGAACCGTTGAAGATGCCGTAATGTCCGGCGCCCGGCTGCATGTGGTAGGTCTTGGCCGCCTCAGGCAAGTTCACCGTGAGGTCGAGTGCCGCCTTCGTTTGACCGAGGCCGGTGATATCGTCCTTCTCGCCCTCCACCGCCATCAGGTGGCAGCGGCGGATCGCGCCGAGATCGACCGGCTCGCCGCGGTGGCGCAGGGTGCCGCGGGGCAGGTCGTGGTTGATGAAGACCCGTTCGATCGTCTCGAGGTAGAACTCGGCGGTCAGGTCCATCACCGCGAGATACTCGTCGTAGAAGGCCCGGTGGCGGGCGGCGGAATCGCCGTCGCCGCGCACGAGATGGTCGAACATCGCGTGGTGGGCGTCCGCGTGCCGCTCGAAGTTCATCCCCATGAAGCCGGCAAGCTGCAGGAAGCCCGGATAGACGGCGCGGCCCATGCCGGGATAGCCCGGCGGCACGGTGTGGATGCAGTGCCGCTCAAACCAAGCAAACCCCTTCTCCTGGGCCAGGGCGTTGACGGCGGTGGGCGAGCGGCTCGTATCGACGGGCCCGCCCATCAGCACGGCCGAACGCGGCACGAGCGGGTGATCCTCCGCCTCCATCCGGGCGATGGCGGCGAGCACCGGCACGGAGGGCTGGCACACGGCCGCGACGTGGAGGTCCGGTCCCAGCGCCGCAAACAGGGTGATGCAGGTATCGATATAATCGTCCAGACCGAACCGGCCGGCGCTCGTCGGCACCTGACGGGCATCGGTCCAGTCGGTGATGAAGACCTGATGGCTGTCGAGGAAGGCCTCGACGGTGCCGCGCAGCAGCGTGGCGTAGTGGCCCGACATCGGCGCGACGATCAGGAGCTTCGGCTTGGCGTCCAGCTCCACGGACGGCTCGCCGAAGGCGACCACGCGGCAGAACGGACGCTCCCAGACGATCCGCTCCGGCACGCCGAGCCCGAAGGCGGGCTTGGCGTAGACGCGGGTGGCGCGCTCGAACATCTCGCAGCCGGCAGCGACGGTGCGGCTCTGAGGGACGTAAGAAAGAGGATTGAAGGGATTTTCGCAGGCCAACCGGGTGGCTTCCGCTGCCAGGCGCATCGGTGCGAGCATGAGATGGCCAGCCTCGTAAAGAGGGTACAGCATGCGAGCGCTTCCCTGGAGCAGCTCGCTTGACCCAAGCTGTCCTCTTCTTCCGTTGGTGGAAAGTGCAACTCGCCGACCTGAGAAAAGGTTTCGTTTCTACAAGATTCCCTGTTGACGATGTGGTCCGAGCTTGAGGATTGGCAAGAAAAGAGCGGAGTATGGCCAATTCCCTTGGCCGCCATCAATCGTCAGGAATGGCCAGGCCCGTGCCGTGGCCCGGTGCAGGCGCACAGTCGACACTGAGATACCCTTTCGATCGATCGCTTCGGTTCGATATCTCGCACCGCCATTCCGGGGCGCCGATAAGCGAAGCCGGAATGACGGGGAGGCCGGACCGAGGGGATTGGCCGGAAACCGTATGAGACATGCGGAACGAATGAGACATGCGGAACGACCCGTTCCGGCCAGCGATCCGCATCTTGGCGGAGCGCCTCGTCAGACCGAATCCGCTTGATCCGTCCGGGATGACGGATCTGGACTTCGCTCAAGCGCCGCGCAGCCTCAGGCGTTGGCCTGCGTCACGAACTTCGTCACGAGATAGGCCTCGATCGCCTCCGAGCCGCCCTCGCTGCCGTAGCCGGAATCCTTGACGCCGCCGAACGGCGTCTCGGGGAGCGCGATGCCGTGA
>JAGTAM010000387.1 GCA_023422485.1 Pseudomonadota bacterium
GATGGTCGCGGCACCTGCCCCGCCGTTGGATACCGTGGTCGTCCCGGCCGAGCCGCGTCCCGCCGCGCCGCTGGTGGAGCGGGCGGCCTTCGTCGGCATCTGGGGGCCGAATTCGGTCGCCTGTGGCCAGCGCCAGCGCCGCCGCGGCTTCCTGCCCGCCACCATCACGGAGGACGGCGCCAAGGCCGGGCGCACCGTCTGCCGCTTCCGCAACAACCGCCGCGAGGGCAGCGCCTGGACCATGGCCGCCGATTGCAGCGAGCGCGGCCGCCGCTGGACCTCCCAGGTCCGCCTCCTCGTCGAGCATGACCGGCTCACCTGGAGCAGCGGCAAGGGCCAAGCGAACTACATCCGCTGCAGCCGCAAATCCGATTGACGACGCTCGATCGCGTTGTGTGTGCATCACCTTTTTTTGAAAGCCGGCGGCTACCTTTCGGGACGATGCGCCAGCGCATCGGCGGCAAACCGCAGCCGCAGCGCGCCGGCCCGGAACACGACCCGCTCCGGCACGAACCGCCACAGGCGCTCGGCGCGTTCGCTCCGTTCCTCCTCTGCCAAATCGAGCACGATCTCTGTGCGCCCGCTCATCTGCAGCAGATCGCCGGTCGCAAAATCCGGAAAGACGAGGCCCGCCCGTGGGTTCTCCAACATGTTGCCGAGAGTGTTGAAGCAGCGATTTCCGGAATAGTCGGGGATCGTGAGTCGGCCGTCGGCTCCGATCCGCACGAAGCCGGCCGGACCGCCCCGATGTGAGACATCGACCTGCCATCCGCCATCTGCCGCCTCGACGGCGCTCGCGACGAAGAATGTCTCGGCTGCCGCGATCGCTGCCCGCGCCGCCGCGTCGAGCCGGTCCGACACGCGAGGGTGCGGCCGGGATTCGCGCAGCCGGTCCGGATCCATCTCATGCCGAATGCGGATGTATTGCGGACAATTGCCGAAGCTCTGCTCCACGCGGATCGCGAACCCCTCCGGACCGCTCCGCTCGATCCGTCCGTTCAGGCGGTTGCGACGGCGCGTGGCCAGCTCGATCCCGAGCAGGCCCACACCCGCCCCGTCCCCTAATCCCGCTTCGGCGGGATCGTCGGCATCGCGCGACGCCTCCACCTGGAGGTGAAGCGGGTCCGGTGCGTGGAGGAAGCCCGGCGCACCCTCGCGCAGAGTCGCCCAGGGGCGCCCCTCCCCATCCACGCTGCCCAGCACCGCGAACGGCAGAAGCGGAAAGAAGGCCCGGTGCTGCTCGTTCAGGTAATCGCGGATCATCCGCGGTCCGAGTTCCGCCATCCGCCCGGCGATGCCGACATGCTCCTGCATCGCCACCTCGCCCCGGTGCCAGGGCGAGGATGAGGCTGCGGCCTGCGCGCTCATTCCGAACCTCCCGCCGCGTTCAGGCCGACCGGCGAGGCCGGAAGCGCTTTGAACCCGGGCAGCGCCTCGATGCGGGCGAGCCACGCACGGACATGTCGGTAGGCCGCGAGATCGACATTCCCCTCGGGAGCGGCGGCGATGTAGCTGTAGAGCGCCACGTCGGCGATGGTCGGGCGCTCGGCGGCGAGCCAATCGCGCGCCGACAGCTCCGCATCGATCACCGCCAGGATCTGGTGGGCGCGGGCAATCACCTCCGCTGCATCGAAGCGGGCCCCGAACAGCGTGACGAGACGGGCGGCGCAGGGGCCGTAGGCAATGGGACCGGCCGCGACCGAGAGCCAGCGCTGGACGCGCGCCGCCCCTTCCGCGTCCTCGGGCAGCCAGTCGCCGCGCCCGAGCTTCTTGGCGAGGTAGACGAGGATGGCGTTCGAATCCGGCACGATCACGCCGTCGTCGTCGAGGACGGGAACCTGCCCGAACGAATTGATCGCCAGGAAGTCCGGCGAACGGTTCTGACCGCCGGCAAAGTCGACCTCGACGGTCTCGAAGGGCTGGCCGAGCAGCGACAGGAACAGGCGCGCCCGGTGGGCGTGGCCCGAGAGCGTCAAGCTGTAGAGCTTCATGGGGTGTCTCCGCGAGCCGCTGGAGCGGCTGTGGACCGATCACACTCTCTCTAGGCAGCGAGGTGAACCGCCATAATCGACAAGCCACTGTTGCGCTGTACGGAACAATGGCCACTCTGCTCGCCAGGAAAGGGCGTTTGGAGGGAGCTGTCATGGATCGGCTGCAGGGAATGCGCGTGTTCGTGCGGGTGGCCGAGAGTGGCGGCTTCGCCGGAGCGGCCCGCGCGCTCGGCATGAGTCCGGCCGCCGTCACCCGTGCCGTCGCGGCGCTCGAAGCCGCCATCGGCGCGCGGCTGTTCATCCGCACCACGCGCTCGGTCAAGCTGACGGAAGCGGGCGGGCGCTATCTCGAGGATTGCCGCCGGATCCTGTCCGAGATCGCGGAGGCCGAGGCTGCCGCCGCCGGTTCGACCGCGACGCCGTCCGGTGTGTTGACGCTGACGGCGCCGGTGCATTTCGGCCGCCTCTACGTTCTACCGGTGGTGACCGACTATCTTGCGCGCCATCCGGCCGTGTCGATCCGCGCGCTGTTCCTCGACCGGATCGTCAACATGATCGAGGAGGGCCTCGATGTCGGCGTGCGGATCGGGCACCTCGCCGATTCCGGGCTTAGCGCGATCCGCGTCGGCAGTGTCCGCCGGGTCGTCTGCGCCGCGCCGAGCTATCTCGAGCGGCACGGCGCGCCCAAAACGCCCCGCGACCTGCGCGAATACGCGGTGATCGGCACGTCGAACCCCGGCGCACTGCCGGAATGGCGGTTCGGACCCGAGCGGCGCATCGTGGTCGCGGTCCATCCCCGGCTCACCTGCAACACCGTGGATGCGGCGCTCGCCGCGGCCCTCGACGGGTGGGGGATCGTGCGGCTGCTGTCCTATCAGGTCGCGCCGGCGGTGGCGGAGGGGCGGCTGCGTATCCTGCTCAGCGACGACGAGGAGGCGCCGGTCCCGATCCACGTGGTGAGTCCCGAGGGGCGGCGGGCCCCGGCCAAGACCCGCGCCTTCATCGATCTCGCCGCGGCGCGGCTGCGGGCCGATCCGCGGGTGAACCCGACGGGGTGAGGCGCGGGGCCGCAAGCTCAGGTCGACACGGATCGCCCATGGGCGCGGCGGTGGAGCCACAAGATCGGGAAACCCGTCATTCCGGGGCGCCGGAGGCGAATCCGGACCCTTAGGGGCGCGCCGGAGGCGTGCAATCCATGACTGGCCTCGACAGCAGGTTTCGGCGTCGCATCGCGGGTGGATTCCGGGTTCCGCTGCGCGGCCCCGGAATGACGGCGGGACCGATGCTTCAGTACACGTCGGCCTGGTAGCGCCCGGCCTTCTTCAGGGCGGCGAGATAGGCCACGGCCTCGTCGGGGTTCTTCCCCCCGTGCTGCGCGGCGACGTCGATGATCGCGCGCTCCACGTCCTTGGCCATGCGCTTGGCATCGCCGCAGACGTAGAAGTGGGCGCCGCCCTCCAGCCACTTCCACAATTCGGCGCCGTTCTCGCGCATCCGGTCCTGCACGTAGGTCTTCTCCGTGCCGTCGCGCGACCAAGCGAGCGAGAGGCGGGTCAGCACTTTCTCGTCCTTCAGGCCGTTCAGCTCGTCCTTGTAGAAGAAGTCGGTCGCCTGCCGCTGGTGGCCGTAGAACAGCCAGTTGCGGCCGGGCGCCTTCGTCGCCGCGCGCTCGCGCAGGAAGGAGCGGAACGGCGCGACGCCGGTGCCGGGACCGCACATGATCACGTCCTTGCCCGGATCCTCCGGCAGGCCGAAGCCGTGCGCCTTCTGCAGGTAGATCCGGACCTTGGTCTGCTCAGGGATACGCTCGCCGAGATGCGTGGATGCCACGCCGAGGCGCAGGCGCGAGCGGTGGTTGTAGCGCACCGCATCGACCGTGAGGGAGACGCGGCCGGCATCCATCTTCGGCGAGGACGAGATCGAGTAGAGCCGCGGCTGCAACTCATCGAGCGCCTCCAGGAACACCTCGGCGTCGGGCCGCGCGCCGGGGAACTTGTGGAGCGCGCCGAGCACGTCGAGATAGGCGGCATCGCCGTCCGGATCCTCGCCCGCGGCCAGCGCCTGCGCCTTCTTGCGCGCCTCGCCCGAGGTCAGCAGCGACAGGAGCTGGTAGAGGTTGTCCGGCGCCGAGCCGAGGGAATAGTCGGTGAGCAGCCGGTCGCGCAGCGTCTTGCCGCCGATCTTCCGCTCGGGGCGCGTGCCGAGTTCGGCGATCACCGCATCGACGAGGGCCGGAGCGTTGGCCGGAAACAGGCCAAGGGAATCGCCGGCCTCGTACTCGATCGGCGTGTCCCTCAGGTCGATCTCGATGTGCCAGGTCTCCTTCTCGCCGCCGGGCGCGTTGAGGCGCGTGCGGGAGAGGAAGGTCGCCTCGACCGGGTTCTCGCGGCAATAGCCCAGCGGCCCGAGTTCCGGCTCCTTCCTGGGCGCGTCGCCCTCGTCCTTCTTCGCGGATGCCGCCGGGCCGCCCGCGGCGCCGAACTCCTCGTCCAGCTTCTTCAGCATCCGCAGCGTTTCCTTGCCGCCGGGCTGGCAGAGGTTCAGCCGCTCCTCGCTCTTGAGGAAGATCGCGTTGGCGTAGTCGGCGCAATTGTAGCCGCACTGGCCGCAATCCTGCTGGGCCATGGCGGCCATCAGCTTCTGCGGCTCGGACTTGTCCTTGGCGAGGTCCATGCGGTCGCCGATCGGCATCGACGGGTCGTGCCAGGGCGCGTCGTCGTTGTCGGCGAGCTTGGGACCTGTCGAGGGCGCTTCGCCGGGGGCGAGGGCCGTGGCGCCCTCGACCGCCGGGCCGAGCAGCGCGGCGAAGTAGCCGGACAGCCAGGAGCGCTGGTCGGCGTTGAAGGGGGCGCTCTCGGGGATGAGAACGAGCGGGGGCGCGACGTGCTGGGTCATGCGGCGGCCTTGAGGGCGGGTTGGTCTTCGGCGGCGTCGCGCAGGGCCTCGGGGCCGGTGCGCGCGGTGAAGGCCTGGAAGCTTTCCTCCGGGCCCTGGCGGCGGGCGAGATAGGCGTTGAGCAGGGCCTCGACGCGGGACGGCGCGTCCTCGGCTTTGACCGCCTTCCAGATCTCGGTGCCGATCTTCGGATTCTCGGCGAAACCGCCGCCGACGACGATGTCGTAGCCCTCGACGGTGTCGCCTTCCTCCGAGACGACGACCTTGGCGCCGATGAGCCCGATATCGCCGATGTAGTGCTGAGCGCAGCTATGGTGGCAGCCGGTGAGGTGGACGTTCACCGGCACGTCGAGAGCGGGCACGGTGCGCTCGACGTGGTCGGCGATGATCATCGCGTGGCCCTTGGTGTCGGAGGCGGCGAACTTGCAGCCGCGGGCACCGGTGCAGGCCACGAGCCCGGAGCGGATGCCGGCGGCCTTGATGGTGAGGCCGAGCGCTTCCACGCGGGCCTCCACCTCCGCCACCTTCGCGTCCGGCACGCCGGAAAAGATGAAGTTCTGCCAGACCGTCATGCGGATCTGGCCGTCGCCGCACTCGGCCGCGATCGCCGCCAGCCCGCGCATCTGGTCGGTGGTCATCTTGCCGACGGGCAATACCACGCCGACCCAGTTCAGGCCGGGCTGGACCTGCTTGTGCACGCCCACGTGGCTGAAGCGGTCGGTCGGCCGGCGGGGCGCGACATGGGCGGGATCGACCCGGTCGAGCTTGCGCCCGAGCTTTTCTTCGACGGCGGCGATGTACTTGTCGAAGCCCCAGGCGTCGAGGACGTACTTCATCCGGGCCTTGTTGCGGTTGGTCCGGTCGCCGTTCTCGATGAAGACCCGGATGATCGCGTCGGCCACACGGTTGCAGTCCGCAGGTCTCAGGACGATTCCGGTGGCGCGGGCCAGATCCTTGTGGCCGGAGATGCCGCCGAGCACGAGGCGCATCCAGACGCCCGGCGCGACCGCGGCCCCCTCCAGCACCTCGATCGCCTGGAAGCCGATGTCGTTCGTCTCCTCCAGGGCCGGCGTCACGCCGCCCCCGTCAAACGAGACGTTGAACTTGCGCGGCAGGCCGTAGAGCGAGCGGTCGTTCAGGATCCAGTTGTGCCAGGCCTTGGTGAGGGGCCGGGTATCCAGCAGTTCCCGCGCGTCGATGCCGGCGGCGGGCGAGCCGGTGACGTTGCGGATGTTGTCGGCGCCCGCGCCTTGCGCGGTCAGGCCGAGATCGGTCAGCCCGTCGAGGAAGGGCTGGGCGTGCTCGGGGGCGATCTCGCGCACCTGCAGGCCCGCGCGGGTGGTGACGTGGCTGTAGCCGCCGCCATGGGCGTCCGCGAGGTCGGCGATGCCGGCGAACTGCCAGTGGTTCAGGATGCCGTTGGGCACCCGGATCCGGCACATGTAGGAGACTTGGTTCGGCGCAACCCAGAACATGCCGTGGTAGCGCCAGCGGAAATTGTCCTCGGGCTTGGGCTGCTTGCCGGTGGCGGCCTCCGCCTTCAGGCGATTGTGCCCGTCGAAGGGGTTCTCGGCGCGCTTCCACTTCTCCTGGTCGCACAGCTTGCCGCCCGCCTTCACGGTGCGCTCCTGCGCCTTGATGTGGATCGCGTCCGGCCCCGTGGGCTCGGCGGGCGGAGCGGAGGCGGCGCCCTGTCCGATCGCGAGTCCGCCGGTCATCCGCGCGGCGGCGATGCCCGAGGCGAAGCCTTCGAGATACCGCTTCTGCTCGGCGTTGAATTCGTCTGCCATCGCTGCCTCACTCACGCTGCGAGGGTTTTCGGGGCCGGGCCGAACATCAGGTCGTCCCGGTCGTCGGGGGAGAGCGGCACGCCGGAGCGGATCAGCTCCTTGCAGCGCGCCTGCTCCGCGATATCGCCGACGAAGACCGCCCCAGCGAGGCGGTCGTCGACGATGATCAGCTTGCGGTAGAGCCCGGCGGCGGCATCGTGCATCACGACCGCCTCGGCGCCCTCGGGCGTATCGACCAGACCGGCGGAGAACACCGGCAGACCCGACACCTTGAGGCTGGTGGCCAGCGACGTGCCCGGATAGGACGCCGCCTCGCCGAGAAGCACCCGCGACAGCACCTCGGCCTGCTCGTAGGCGGGCTCGACGAGGCCGTAGACGACGCCCCGGTGCTCGGCGCATTCGCCGAGCGCGTGGATCGCCGGGTCGGAGGTGGTCATCCGGTCGTCCACCGTGATGCCGCGCCCGCAGGCGAGCCCGCAGCCCTGCGCCAGGGCCGTCGAGGCGCGGATGCCCACCGACATCACCACGAGATCGGCCGGGATCACGCTGCCGTCCTTCAGCACCAACCGCTCGACCCGTCCGTCGCCCTCGATCGCGGCGGTGTCGGCGGACAGCATCACCTTCACGCCGCGGGCTTCCATCGCCGTGCGCACGAGGCGGGCGGCGGCGTGATCGAGCTGGCGCTCCATCACCCTGTCCATGACGTGGACCAGCGTGGTGTCGACCCCGAGCCGGGCGAGCCCGACCGCGGCTTCCAGGCCCAGAAGCCCGCCGCCGATCACCACGGCTTTGGCGTGCTCCACCGCCGCCTTGCGGATCGCCGCCACGTCGGCGAAATCGCGAAACGTCAGGACGCCCGGCAGGTCGATGCCCGGCAGCGGCAGACGGATCGGCAGCGAGCCCACCGCCAGCACCAACTTGTCGTAGGGGAGGACATGCGTCTCACCGACGAGCGCGATGCGGTTCACCCGGTCGATCTCGGTCACCGGCGCGCCGGTGACGAGGCGGATGCCGTGCTCCTCGTACCAGGAGAGCGGACGGAAGCCGCAGGCCGCCTCGTCCACCTCGCCGCCGAGCAGTGAGGAGAGCAGCACCCGGTTGTAGGCCGCCACCGGCTCGGCGCCGACCACCGTCACGTCGTAACGGCCCGGCGCTCGCTCCGTCAGCCGCTCGAGGAAGCGGAGCGAGGCCATACCGTTGCCGGCGACGACGAGTCTGTCCTTCACGCTCATGAACCCGTGATCCCCCTTCACGAATTCAGGCCGCGAGCGCCGGCTTGGCGTGGCGGGCGTAGAGGAATTCCAGCACCGCGGCGCGGGCGTGGACGTAGGTGGCGTCCTCCACGAGATCGAGCCGGCGCCGCGGGCGCTTGAGCGGGACAGGCAGGATCTCGCCGATGGTGGCCGACGGCCCGTTCGTCATCATCACGATGCGGTCGGAGAGCAGCACCGCCTCGTCCACGTCGTGGGTGATCATGATGACGGTGTTCCGCAGACGCGTCTGGATCTCCATGAGCTGGTCCTGGAGGTGGGCGCGGGTCAGCGCGTCGAGCGCGCCGAACGGCTCGTCCATGAGGAGCACGGTCGGCTCCATGGCGAGCGCCCGGGCGATGCCGACGCGCTGCTTCATGCCGCCGGAGATTTCCGCCGGGCGCTTGTCGGCGGCGTGCATCATGTTCACGAGCGCGAGGTTGTGCTCGATCCACTGAGCGCGCTCGGCGCGGCTCTTCTTGCCCTTCGACACCTTGTCGACGGCGAGCGCCACGTTCTCGCGCACGGTCAGCCAGGGCAGGAGCGAGTGGTTCTGGAACACCACCGCGCGGTCGGGGCCGGGCGCGTTCACTTCCTTGCCGTCGAGGAGCACGCCGCCCGTCGAGGCCTTGAGCAGGCCGGCGACGATGTTGAGCACCGTCGACTTGCCGCAGCCGGAATGCCCGATGATCGAGACGAACTCGCCCTTGGCGATGTCGAGGTTCACGTCGCGCAGGACCTCCGAGGTCTTGCCGCCGCGGCGGAAGGTGATGCCGACCTGGGAAAGGGAGAGATGGGCCATGGTTGTTGCTCCCTCAGCTTGCGGAGGTGCCGCGGGTCACCAGCACGCCGACGCCGGCGACCAGCCGGTCGAGGACGAAGCCGATGAGGCCGACATAGACGAGGGCGACGATGATCTCGGAGATGTGCGAGGAGTTCCACGCATCCCAGATGAAGAAGCCGATGCCGACGCCGCCGATCAGCATCTCGGCCGCGACGATGGCGAGCCAGGACAGGCCGACGCCGATGCGAAGACCGGTGAAGATGTAGGGTGCCGCCGACGGCAGCATGATCTTGTAGAAGAACTCGATCGGGTTCAGCCGGATGACGGCGGCGACGTTGCGGTAGTCTTGCGGAATGTTGCGGATGCCGACCGCGGTGTTGATGATGATCGGCCAGATCGAAGTGATGAAGATCACGAAGATCGCCGAGGGCTGCCCGTCGCGGAAGGCGGCGAGCGAGAGTGGGAGCCAGGCCAGCGGCGGGATCGTGCGCAGCACCTGGAAGATCGGGTCGAGGCCGCGCATCGCCCATTCGGACTGGCCGACCAGGGTCCCGAGCATCACGCCGGCCACCACCGCCAGGGCGAAGCCGAGCGCGACGCGCTGGAGGCTCGCGGCGATATGCCAGAACAGGCCCTTGTCGGTGCCGCCGTTGTCGAAGAACGGATCGACGATGATGTCCCAGGCATCCGCCACCACCCGCGAGGGCGGCGGCAGGCCGGCGGTGGGGGAGGAGCACAGCACCTCCCACAGCAGCAGGAAGCCCGCCAGCACGACGAGCGGGGGCAGGATGCGGGCGCCGATGCCGCGCAAACCGGCCATGGTGACGAAGGGCGCGCGGGCCTTGGCGGCGGCGCGTTCGCGGGTGGCCGCGAGAGTTGCTCCGGTAGCCATTACGCGACCTTCTTGATGTCGAGGCTGTTGAGGTAGGCGGCGGGGTTCTCCGGATCGAAGACCTTGCCGTCGAACAGCGTCTCGACGCCGCGCGAGGTGGAGGTCGGGATCGCGGAGACGCCGAGCGCCTTGGCGGCCTCACGCCAGAGATCCTCGCGGTTGACCTTGCCGATCAGCGCCTTGGTGTCGGTGGCCGGGTCGAACTTGCCCCAGCGGATGTCCTCGGTGAGGAACCAGAGGTCGTGCGACTGGTACGGATACGAGGCGTTGTCGGCCCAGAACTTCATGGTGAAGGGGCTGTTCTCGACGACGCGGCCGGTGCCGTAGTCGAACTTGCCCTTCATCCGGTCGACGACGTCGGCCACCGGCACGTTGATCCACTGGCGCTTGGCCACGATCGCCGCCATCTCGTCGCGGTTCTCAGGCTTCTCACACCAAGCTTGCGCCTCCATCACCGCCATCAGCAGGGCTTTCGCCGCGTTGGGATACTTGTCGACCCAGGCCGCGCGCATGGCGAAGGCCTTCTCCGGGTGGTCCTTCCAGAGTTCGCCCGTGGTGAGCGCGGTGTAGCCGATGCCCTGGTGGATGAGCTGCTCGTTCCACGGCTCGCAGACGCAGAAGCAGTCCATCGTGCCGACCTTCATGTTCGCCACCATCTGGGCGGGCGGCACGACGATGGTCTCGATGTCCTTGTCGGGGTCGATGCCGCCGGCGGCGAGCCAGTAGCGAATCCAGAGATCGTGGGTGCCGCCGGGGAAGGTCATGGCCGCCTTCACCGCCTTGCCCGACGCCTTCTTGGCCTCAAGCACGGCTTTGAACGGCTTGGTGTCCAGCCCGATCTTGTGGTCGATGTGCTCCTTGGCGATCGAGATGCACTGACCGTTCAGGTTGAGCCGGGCCATGATGTACATCGGCACCGGCACGTTGTTCTGCGTCACCCGGCCGGCCGAGATCAGGTAGGGCATCGGCGTGAGGATGTGGGCGCCGTCGATGCCGTTGCCCTCCGAGCCGAGGACGAGGTTGTCGCGGGTCGTGCCCCAGGACGCCTGCTTCAGCACCTCCGTGTCCGGCATGCCGTACTTGGCGAAGATGCCCTTCTCCTTGGCCACGAAGAGCGGTGCCGCGTCGGTGAGCGCGATGAAGCCGAGCTTGGCCCCCTTCACCTCCGGCCCCGCGCCCTGCGCGAAGGCACCGGCCGGCAGGGCGGCGCGGGCGGCACCTGCCAGGGCGAGGGCGGCCGCCGCTCCCTTGAGGACGCCGCGACGGGTCGTGT
>JAGTAM010000231.1 GCA_023422485.1 Pseudomonadota bacterium
GCCCTGTTTTTCATCGGCGCGCGGGTGCGCCCCATCACGAAGGAGTCACGCCGTGACCGTCAAGGTTGCCATCACCGGGTTCGGGCGCATCGGCCGCAACGTGCTGCGTGCCATCGTCGAGGCCGGCCGCACCGACATCGAGGTCGTCGCGATCAACGATCTCGGCCCCGTCGAGACCAACGCCCACCTGCTGCGCTACGACTCCGTGCACGGCCGGTTCCCGGCCGAGGTCGCGGTCGAGGGCGACGACATCGTCATCAACGGTAAGCGCATCCGCGTCACCGCCGTCCGCAACCCGGCCGAGCTGCCGCACCGCGATCTCGGCGTCGACATCGCGATGGAGTGCACCGGCATCTTCACCTCGAAGGACAAGGCGAAGGCCCATCTCGACGCCGGCGCCAAGCGCGTCCTCGTCTCGGCGCCTGCCGACGGCGCCGACCTGACGGTGGTCTACGGCGTCAACCACGATCGGCTCACGGGCGAGCACCTCGTGGTCTCCAACGCCTCCTGCACCACGAACTGCCTCGCGCCGGTCGCCAAGATCCTCCACGAGACGGTGGGCATCGAGCGCGGCTTCATGACCACGATCCACTCCTACACCAACGACCAGCCGTCGCTGGATCAGATGCACAAGGATCTCTACCGCGCCCGCGCCGCCGCGCTGTCGATGATCCCGACCTCGACCGGTGCCGCCAAGGCCGTCGGCCTCGTCCTGCCGGAGCTGAAGGGCAAGCTCGACGGCACCGCGATCCGCGTGCCGACCCCGAACGTCTCCGCGGTCGATCTCGTCTTCACCGCCAAGCGCGAGACCTCGGTTCAGGAGATCAACGACGCGATCAAGGCGGCCGCCGCCGGCCCGCTCAAGGGCGTGCTCGGCGTGACCGACCGGCCGAACGTGTCGATCGATTTCAACCACGATCCGCACTCGTCCACCTTCCACCTCGATCAGACCAAGGTCATGGACGGCACCTTCGTGCGCATCCTGTCCTGGTACGACAACGAGTGGGGCTTCTCGAACCGCATGGCCGACACCGCCGTGGCCATGGCCAAGCTGATCTGACGCTCTAGCTACGCTTCCAAAGGAGCGGTCGGCCGTGTGCGCCGGCCGCTCCGGACTGCCTTCGAGTTTCCTTAGGCGAGCCCGGCTCGCCGAAGATCCAAGGTGCGTACGCGATGACCGAGACTTCGCCGGCAAAGCCCTCCGGGGGCGACTTCATCCCCCCGACCTCTTCCTCCTCCTCACCGCCCACCGCCGTGACGCCCGTTCCCGCGGCCCCGCCGCCGAGCGTCGGCAAGGCCGAGCTGCCCGCCTCCGGCGCCGGCCATCACGCCGACCAGCTTGCCCGCATCGAGGACAAGACCGCGCGCATCGAGGATAAGTACGCCCGCTCCGAGGCGCTCCTTTCGCGCGTCGAGGAGAAGGTCGATTCGGCCTCGAACCGGATGAACGATGCGGCCCGTCAGGCCGACCTCTCGTCGCTTCGCAGCGAAGTCCGCACCCTGTCCGACCGGGTCGGCCGCCTGCCCGGCACCGGCGCCCTCGTTCTGACCGCGATCATCACGGCCGTGCTCACCGTCGCGCTGATGGTTGCCGTGCAGCGGCTGAACCTCGACCGGATGCTGCCGCACGGTGTCGGGGGCCAGAGCCAGACCACGCCCGCCACTCCCCCGGCCTCCAACCCTTAGGACCAAGCACGATCGCGCCGCGATTATGCCCGGCTCTAAGTTCCTGTTTTGCCGCGCTCTCTCACGCCGAACCAGTATCCCCTTCGGCGGAGAGCGCTCTGAGAAGAACCCGACGCCGCCATGACGGATTTCCGCACCCTCGACGATGCCGGCCCGCTCCAGGGCAAGCGCGTGCTGCTGCGCGTCGATCTCAACGTGCCGATGGAGGGCGGCCGCGTCACCGACGCGACCCGGATCGAGCGCGTTGTGCCGACGATCCGCGAGATTGCGGATCAGGGCGGGCGGGTGATCCTGCTCGCGCATTTCGGCCGCCCCAAGGGCAAGCCGGACCCGAAGGATTCGTTGAAGCCCATCCTGCCGACGCTGTCCGAAAAGCTCGGCCGTCCGGTCGCCTTCGGCGAGGATTGCGTTGGCGAGGCTGCCGCCAAGGCGGTTGCCGCGCTGAACGACGGTGACGTGCTGCTTCTCGAAAACACCCGCTACCATGCGGGCGAGGAGAAGAACGACGCCGCGTTCGCACGGGCGCTCGCGGAGAACGGCGACCTCTACGTCAACGAGGCCTTCTCCGCCGCCCACCGGGCACACGCCTCGACCGAGGGGCTCGCCCGCCTGCTGCCGGCCTATGCCGGCCGCCTGATGCAGGCCGAACTCGACGCGCTTACCAAGGGCCTCGAATCCCCGGCCCGCCCGGTCATCGCCATCGTCGGCGGCGCCAAGGTCTCGACCAAGATCGACCTCCTCGAAAACCTCGTCGCCAAGGTCGACATGCTGGTGATCGGCGGCGGCATGGCCAACACCTTCCTGCACGCGCAGGGCAAGGATATCGGCAAGTCGCTGTGCGAGAAGGATCTCGCCGAGACTGCCCGGCGCATCCTGACGGCTGCCAAGGAGAAGAACTGCACCATCATCCTGCCGGCCGACGCGCTGGTCGCGCGCGAGTTCAAGGCGAACGCCGAGAACGAGACCGTGACGGTCGATGCCGTGCCCTCCGACGCGATGATCCTCGATGTCGGCGCCTCCTCGATCGCCACGATCGACGGCGCCATCGACGAGGCGCGCACGCTCGTCTGGAACGGCCCCCTCGGCGCCTTCGAACTGACGCCCTTCGACACCGGC
>JAGTAM010000288.1 GCA_023422485.1 Pseudomonadota bacterium
GCGCTGCCTCGTCGGGCAGTCGCCGGCCATGCGCCGCCTGCGCGACGACGTCGCCTCGCTGGCCTTCGCCGCCGCCGACGTGCTGGTGCTCGGCGAGACCGGGGCGGGCAAGGAGCAGGTCGCCCGCGCCCTGCACGAGGGCGGGGCGCGGGCGAGCAAGCCCTTCGTGGCGATCAATTGCGGCGCCATCCCCGAGAGCATGTTCGAGAGCGAGATGTTCGGCCACGAGGCCGGCGCCTTCACGGGAGCGGGCAAGCGCCGGATCGGCAAGGTCGAGCATGCCAGCGGCGGCACCCTGTTCCTCGATGAGGTCGAGAGCATGCCGCTCGCCCTCCAAGTGAAGCTGTTGCGGGTTCTCCAGGAGCGGCGGGTGGAGCGGCTCGGCTCCAATACCGGCGTCCCGGTGGACCTGCGGGTGGTCGCCGCCACCAAGGAGGATCTCGACGCGCTCTCGGAGGCCGGGCGCTTCCGCCGCGACCTGTACTTCCGGCTCAATGTCGTGACGCTGACCCTGCCCCCCTTGCGCGAGCGCCGCGAAGACATCCCGCTCCTGTTCGAGCGCTTCCTCGTCCAGGCGGCGGTGAAGTACCAGCGCCCGGTGATCGAGGTGCCGCCGTCGCTGCGCCGCTCGCTGATGCTCGCCGACTGGCCGGGCAACGTGCGCGAACTCAAGAACGCCGCCGAGCGGGCCGTGCTCGGCTTCCTCAGCCCGGATCTCGCCGGCGGCCCCGAGGCGGCGCCGGGGCTCGACGCCCTGCTCGACCGGGTCGAGCGCCTCGTCATCGAGGACGCGCTGAAAGCCTCCGGCCAGCGCATCGCCGAGGCCGCCCGGGCGCTCGGCCTGCCGCGCAAGACCCTCTCCGACCGCATGCGGCGTCTGGGCCTGAGCGCGGGCGATTAGAGCATCATCCCGAAAGGTGGTCGCCGGCTTTCGGAAAAGATGATGCAAAAACAAAGATCTAGTCTTCCTGAACGCGAGACCGACCCTGTGACGCAAGATTCCGGCTGGCCGCCGCTCATCCTCGCCAATGCCCCCAATGGCGCCACTCGCACGAAGGCCGACCACCCGGCCCTGCCGATCACGCCGGCCGAGATCGCCCGCACTGCGGCCGAGATCGCGGAAGCCGGCGCTGCGCTGATCCACGTCCATGTCCGTGATGGCGAGGGCCGCCACCTCCTCGATGCGGAGGCCTACCGCGCGGTTACCGCCGCGATCCGCGCCGAGGTGGGGGATCGCCTCGTGGTACAGATCACCTCGGAGGCCGCCGGGCGCTACCAAGCCCCGGAGCAGATGGCGGTGGTGCGCGCGACCCGCCCCGAGGCGGTGTCGCTGGCGCTGCGCGAGATCGTGCCGGATGCCGCCGCCGAGGCTGCCGCGGCCGCGTTCTTCGCCTTCGCCCGTCGCGAGCGTATCCTGCTCCAGATCATCCTCTACGAGGCCGCCGAAGTGACCCGCTACGCCGAGCTCAAAAGCCGCGGCGTGCTCGGCGAGGGCGAGGATTTCCCGCTCTTCGTTCTGGGCCGCTACACTCCGGGTCAGGTCTCGCGGCCCGCCGACCTGCTGCCGTTCCTCGCCACGGCCGGGGCGGGGCTGCCGCTCTGGGCCATCTGCGCCTTCGGCCCACGCGAGAATGCCTGCGCGCTCGTCGCGGCGGGGCTGGGCGGGCATGTGCGCGTCGGCTTCGAGAACAGTCTGCTTGCCCCCGACGGCCGCCCGGCCGAGAGCAACGCGGCCCAGATCCGCCGCGCCGCCGAGGGTGCCCGCGGACTCGGGCGCCCGCTGGCCGATGCCGACACCGCGCGGACGATGATGGCCGGGGGCAGCTCTGTTTGATCGACGCGCAGGCGGGCACGGCGCGCTCGGGCCACATCTGAAACTGGTGTCCGCTTGATCCCTTCGCTGCTGCTCGCGCTGTCGAAGGAGAGGCAGGCCCGAAGCCATCGACCGGAAACGGGGTGAAGCGGGCCCATCCGCGCACCTGCCGCCGGACCGACGCTCATTGGACGATGAGGCGTGCCCGATCGCAGGGCCGCTCGGGCACGCTCGAGGCTCCGTCCGGAGCGGCGGGCGGCGTCAGGGGCGCCCTGTCTCCGCGTGGCGGGAGCGCAGACGGAAGCCGAGGATCAGCAGCATGACGCCGAAGGCCACGGCGTAGGCGCCGAGCCACCAAGTCAGCACCAGCGCCGACATGCCGGGATTGATCAGCAGCACGATCCCGAACAGCACCGAGACCAAGCCGCCGAGACCGAGCCACCAGCGGCCGTAATCCAGGTGGAGGCGGAAGGCCGCCGCGATCATCAAGCCGCCGGAGAGGATGGCCCAGGCCGCGACGAGGAGCACGAAGGCCCAGACCGCGGCAGCCGGCACGAGGAAGGCCGCAACGCCGACCACGAGGTCGAGCAGGCCTTCGAGCAGCAGGAAGCCCCAGCGCTCGTGCTGCCGCGCCGCCCGCACCGCGGCGACGATGCCGAACGCGCCGTCGACCAGCATGTAGGCCGAGAAGAACAGCACCAGCGACAGTACGAAGGCGCCCGGCGCCACGAAGGCGATCGCACCGAACAGAATGGCGAGGAGGCCGCGCAGGGCCACGAGCCACCAGTTGCGCGCCAGCATGGCGCTCATGGCATCGAGGCGGGCCGGCCCGGTCCGCGGCAGGTCGGACGGGGGCGCCGCCCCGGATGTCTCGGACGCTCCAGCCATGACATGCTCCTCCGGCGCGATCGGACAAGGTCGGGCATGGCGGCGCTGCGGCCGGACCGGGCGCGAACCTGCCATCGGTTACGCAACGCAACGTAGAGATGTCTGTTCCCTGTATCCCGATGTCGGATTCGGGTTATCGAGCCCATTCGGGGGAGCGAACTTCACAGCAATCGGATTTCCTGCGGCAGGACTCCGTATCCGATCCCATCTCTCGGTATCGTCTCCGGTGATCCCGGTGTTGGACGCACGAATCTCTCGATGCTGGATTCATATTCTGGCGCATCAGGGGAGATGCGGAGGCGGGATTCTCTCCGTTTCGCGGACTCCGCGCCCGCGCTGCTTCGCGGGATTTCCGAAAGTCTCGTGTGGGATCGAAGGCGTTGCCGTGTCCTGGACCGATCGGCGCGGCGTCTTCTCCGTGCCCGCCCGAGCGGAGCGCACCTCATGCGGGTACGGCACCGGCCCGCGCCGGTGACTTCGCGGAATCGTCCGGAGATGGCAGAAGCGTCCGGCCGGAGCTTCGGTCCGTGTGGCCTCCTGCGCTCGGCAGGGGCGGGGCGGCGGGCCCCCCGTGCGAGAGGACGCGACATGACGGTGTCGAACGACGACGAGTTGGCGGGGCTGAAGCGGATCGGGCGCATCGTGGCCGACACGCTGGCGGTGATGGGGGAGGCGATCGAGCCCGGCATGACCACGCGCGAACTCGATGGCGTCGGGCGGGCCTTCCTGGAGGCGGCCGGCGCGCGCTCGGCGCCGGAAACGGTCTACGGCTTTCCCGGCGCGACCTGCATCAGCGTCAACGAGGAGATCGCCCACGGCATCCCGGGCGAGCGCCGGATCGCGCCGGGCGACCTCGTCAACATCGACGTCTCGGCGCAGATGCACGGCTACTTCTCCGATACGGGCGCGTCCTTCGCCGTGCCGCCGGTGACGCGCGCGGTCGAGCGGCTGTGCAAGGACGGGCGCCGGGCGATGTGGACGGGTCTGCGGCAGGTCGGCGCCGGCAAGCCGCTCTCGGGCATCGGCCGGGCGGTGGGCAGCTTCGCCCACAAGAACGGCTACACGCTGGTGCGCAACCTCGCGAGCCACGGGATCGGCCTGTCGCTGCACGAGGAGCCGACCGAGATCGCGACCTGGCCCGACCCGTCCGAGCGGCGGATCATGCGCGAGGGCATGGTGCTGACGGTCGAGCCGTTCCTGTCGCTGGGCGCCGATTTCGCCGAGGACGGCGACGATCCCTGGACGCTCTACAGCCGGCCGCGCGCCCTCACGGTGCAGTACGAGCACACCGTCGTCGCCACCCGCAACGGGCCGATGATCCTCACCATGCCCGGACAGTAAGCCGAGCTCAGCCCACGTTGGCGTCGAGCCAGCGCTCGGCGCCGGAGAGGTCGTAGCCGTGGCGGGCGCCGTAGGCCGCAACCTCGTCGCGCCGGAGGTGCCCGGCGAGCACTTCGCCGATCACCCAGAGCGTCAGCGAGCGCGTGCCGCTGCGGCAATGGGCGACGACCGGACCCGGCGCCGCCTCGACCGCCGCGTGGAAGCGCTCCACCGCCTCGCGGGTGAGGGTGGGGCCGGTCACCGGCAGGTCGAGATAGTCCAGGCCCGCCGCCTCCGCCGCCGCCCGCTCGGCCGCCGCGCCGGGCTGTCCCGGCTCCTCGCCGTCGGGGCGGTTGTTGATGAGGAGGCGCACGCCCTCGGCTCCGAGCGCCTCGATCTCGGCGAGGCTCGGCTGATGCGCCACGGTGAGCTTGGAATCGATGGTCGTCCGCTTCATGCCGCCCGCTCCTGCTGCCCCTGGCCGGTGCTGATCCCGCGCTCAGGGGTAGCCTGGGCTCCCTGCCGCAACAAGGCGTGGGCAGAGCCGGTGCCGCATCATCGAGGCGTCGAGCCGATGAAGCGTCGCCGGCGCAGGTGACGCAGGGGGAGGGCGGGAGCCGCGCCGCCTTTCCGGCCGTTTTCCCCGCGCCCGGCGGGACCGGGGCGCTGAACGGAGGCATTACGGTGGTAGGGCGGCGCTCCCGTCGCTGGCGCGACGCCGATCCGGAAACGCACGGGCCGAAGCCGGCGGCCGTACCGGTCTGTCCGCTCTGCGAGCGCCCGATTCCGGCGCATGCCCGCCAGAGCCTGCACCACCTCACGCCGAAGCTGAAGGGCGGCGCCCACGGGGCGACCGTGCGGCTGCATCAGATCTGCCACTCGGCGATCCACGCCCGCTACAGCGAGGCCGAGATCGCCCGCAGGTTGGCCGAGGTCGAGGCGCTCCGCGCCGATCCCGAGATCGCCCGCTTCCTCGACTGGGTGCGCGGCAAGCCCGACGACTTCCATGCGCCCACGCGCATGACCCGCACGCGGCGCGGCGACGGCGGCCTGCGGCGGTAGGGGGAGCGGGCAGAAGGGCGGCCGACGGCCGGGTGGCAGGCGGATTGCATCACTCCTTGAGATGCGCCGCGAGAAGCCGATCGATGAGGGCGTTCAGCGCGTCACGCTGAGGGCATTCTTCGTCGCGCTGCAAGAACAAGGACACGCTCTCCCCAGCAGTGTTCTGATCCACATCTCCGACAGTGCTGCACACGATGGGTTTGCCCTGCGCATCGAGCGTCAAGAACTAGCGCGTGCCCTCCGCATCTACATGCAGGTGGTGAAAATCCTTCGAAGCGCGGAACGCAGTGACTGGAACGCCAAGCACGTCTGCGAGTTCACGCAGGCGATTTGATTTCGTCATGGAAACTGGCCAGCTTCGATTTGAGAAGGGAATGCGCTCATGTCCTTCGCCCTCCTCCGCTCTCCGGACACATGATGAGCAAATTGATGCAGGCTTTTCCTTTGGTCGCCATCCTAGATTAACGTGCGTAGGGTGTCTGGGCATGCCATATGATACAGGTCGATACTGGCTAGGGTCTCTGCCTGACACGTCAATTGCCTCCCAAGTCGGAACTTGGGAAACGGACTTGAGAAACGACCGCACCATTGCGGACCCGATTACGGCCGGGTTGTTCAATCTCGATCCATGGCAGGCCGCGATCGGATTGCCGCTGGCGGATTATGCCGAGGCGATCCTGCCGGTCGACCGGGAGGAGTTCTTCACCAACATCGATCGCGTGAGCGAGCATGGTGGATTGTTCGTCGGCGAGTATCGCGTGTGCTCGGAAGCAAGCGGCGTACGGTGGGTGCTGGCGCGGGGGTACTATGAGCGCGATGACAGTACAGGCGACGTCGTCGGACGCGGCATCGTCGTCAATACCACCGAGAGCAAGCTGAAACGGCCTGTCGCAGATCGTGCCTTCTTCATCCTGCACCGGAACGAGCCGCCGCTCGAGCGCCTCGCAACCTGCGCGCTCCAGGCCCGGCGCACCATCGATGAAGTGGGCGAAAACGAGAAGCCGGCGCTGCGTCCGGCGGTCGATGCCTTGCTGTGGGCGGTCGGGCGTGTGCTCGCCAAACGGGGGTGCTTCTAGGCACGGCCTCCGGACCGGCGCCTGTCTGGAGAGCCGGCGCGGTCCCTACGAGAAATCCATCGATCACCTTGGTGAGGCATTAACTGCACGGCGAAATCGCCGGGCACGGCTCGCGGGCGCTTAACCCACGGGTGCGAGGATGGGGGCTCGATCCCGTCCGGACGAGGTCCGCCCGCCATGACCGCAGCCTCCACCGCGGCCACCCGCCCCCTTCGCCCGCATCCCGAGGAGGCCGCCCGGCTCGCCTGGGTCGATGTCGCCAAGGGCCTGTGCATCATCCTCGTCGTGATGATGCACTCGACGCTCGGCACCGGCGAGGCGCTCGGCGGCGAGGGCTTCCTGCATGATGTCGTCGAATTCGCCCGGCCGTTCCGGATCCCCGACTTCTTCCTGCTTTCGGGACTCTTCCTCGGGCGGGTGATCGACCGCGACTGGCGCCTGTTCCCGGACCGGCGAGTGGTCCACTTCGCCTATTTCTACGTCCTGTGGGTGGTGATCCAGTCGCTGTTCAAGGCTGGATCGATCGTCGCGGGGGCGGAGGGGCCGGCGGACAAGCGCGCCGCGTTCGGCCGGCACCTCGCTGAGGCGCTGGTGGTGCCCTACTCGACGCTGTGGGTCGTCTACCTGCTCGCCGTGTTCTCGGTGGTGACG
>JAGTAM010000442.1 GCA_023422485.1 Pseudomonadota bacterium
GCCTGCGACGTCGTGCTGCTCGACGTGATGATGCCGGGCATGGACGGGTTCGAGGTCTGCCGCCGGCTCAAGTCCAACCCCGCCACCGCCCACCTGCCGGTGGTGATCGTCACCGCCCTCGACCAGCCCGCCGACCGGCTGCGGGGTCTCGATGCCGGCGCCGACGACTTCCTGACCAAGCCGATCGACGACACCGCGCTGATGACGCGGGTGCGCAGCCTCGTGCGGCTGAAGGCCGTGACCGACGAGCTGCGCTCCCGCGCCCTCGCGACGCGCGAGATCGGCGGCCCCGATCCCCTGGTTCTGGCCGCCGCCGATACGGGCGAAGATGCGCGCATCCTCCTCGTGGAGGACCGGCCGAGTGCCATCGACCGCATCGGCACGGCGCTCTCCCAGTACCATCAGGTCACCGTCGAGACCGATCCCCACCGCGCCCTGGTGCGGGCGCCCGAGGAGCAGTTCGACCTCGCCCTGGTGAGCCTCGATCTCGAAGGGTTCGACGGCCTGCGCCTGTGCAGCCAGCTCCGCTCGCTGGAACGGACCCGCAACATGGCGCTGATCATGATCGGCGAGATGCATGAGCGGGCCCGCATCACCCGCGGCCTCGATTTCGGCGTCAACGATTACCTGCTGCGCCCGGTCGATCGCAACGAGCTCGTCGCGCGGGTGCGGACGCAGGTGCGGCGGCGGCGCTTCTCGGAGACCCTGCGCGGCGCCCTCCAGGCCTCGATGGAACTCGCGATCACCGACGACCTGACCGGCCTGCACAACCGTCGCTACCTCGACCGGCATCTCGGCCCGGTCTTCGGTGAGGCGGCCCTGCAGCAGAAGGGCCTCGCCTGCCTGCTTCTGGACATCGACCGCTTCAAGCTCATCAACGACACCTACGGCCACGAGGCCGGTGACGAGGTGCTGCGCGCCTTCGCCGAGCGCATCCGCCAATACGTGCGGCCGATGGACATCCTCGCCCGCTACGGCGGCGAGGAGATCGTGATGGTGGTGCCGGGCGCCGAACTGCCCGACGCCCGCGCCATCGCCGAGCGCATCCGCGAGCGGATCGAGGCGACGCCCTTCGCCATCGACGGCGGCACGCGCGACATCGGCGTGACCGTCTCGGTCGGCGTCTCGGTGCGGCGCGCGACCGATACCGGCCCGGCCGACCTGCTCAAGCGCGCCGACACCGCCCTCTACCGCGCCAAATCCTTCGGCCGGAACCGGGTGGAGGCGGCGGCAGCCTAGTCGCGTCAGGCGCCCTCGGGCTCGGGAACCGCCGCGGCAGCCGGCGGGAACAGGCCGAGCAGCCGCGCGACCTCGTCACCTTCCGCCCCGCCGAGAAGGTCGGCCAGGGTGTAGCGGTCGAGAACCGCCAGGAACGCCGCGAGCGCCTCGCCCAGGGCACGCCGCAGGCGGCAGGGTGCGGTGATCGCGCAAGAACCGCCGGAGAAGCACTCGACCAGGGCGAGGTCGTCCTCGGTCGCCCGGACCACGGCGCCGACCACGATCTCGGCCGGTGGCTTGCCGAGGCGCAGGCCGCCGCCCCGCCCCCGGATCGTCTGGATCAGCCCGAGCCGGCCGAGCTGATGCACCACCTTCGTGAGATGGCTCTCCGAGATGCCGTAGGCCCGTGCGATCTCGGCGATCGAACTCTCCCGCGGCTCGCGCAAGCCGACATAGATCAGGGTGCGCAGCGCGTAGTCCGTGTAGCGGGTCAGGCGCATGACGGATCCGAAGGGTCTTTAAGGTACATTTTAGTTGCATCTTTTGAGGCGGTGCGGCAAAAGGTTCCTGTCGAATGGATCTTTGGATTCGCCCATGCCCACACCGCTCTCCCCCCAGACCGTCGCCGTCGTCAAAGCCACCGTTCCGGCCCTCGAGACCCACGGACTCGCCATTACGCGGCGCATGTACGAGCGCCTGTTCCAGAACACCGAGATCCGTGACCTCTTCAATCAGTCGCATCACGGCGAGACCGGGTCGCAACCGAAGGCGCTCGCTCTCGCTGTTCTGGCCTATGCCCGCAACATCGACAATCTCGGCGTGTTGACGGGAGCCGTCGAGCGCATCGCCCAGAAGCACGTCGCGCTCAACATCCTTCCGGAGCACTATCCTCACGTTGCCGACGCCCTGCTCGCGGCGATCCGCGACGTGCTCGGCGAGGCGGCAACGCCCGAGATTCTCGCCGCCTGGGGCGAGGCGTACTGGTTCTTGGCGGAACTGCTGATCGGCCGCGAGGCGACGATCTACCGGGATCAGGCATCCAAGTCCGGCGGCTGGAACGGATGGCGCGACTTCGTGGTCGAGAGCGTCACCCCGGAAAGCGAGACGATCCGCTCCTTCGTACTGGTCCCCAGTGATGGCGGTCCGGTGCTGCGGCACGAGCCGGGACAGTATCTCGGCTTCCTCGTCGACCTCCCGGGCCGGGGTGTGCTGAAGCGGAACTATTCGATCTCCTGCGCCCCCAACGACCGTGCCTACCGCATCACCGTCAAGCGCGAGGCCGCGGCGGACCGGCCGGCCGGCCTCGTCTCGAACTGGCTGCACGCGGAGGCCCGCCCCGGAACCGTGCTGAAGGTCGCCGCCCCCGCGGGCGATTTCTTCCTCGATCGCGCGAGCGCCGAGCCGGTGGTCCTCGTCAGCGGCGGCGTCGGCCTGACCCCGATGGTCAGCATGCTGGAGAGCCTCGTGCAGGAGGCGCCCGAGCGTCCGGCCTGGTTCGTCCACGGCGCCCTGAACGGACGGGTCCACGCCATGCGCGAACATGTGCGCGGCCTCGTCGCGAACCGCGAGAACCTGTCCGCCCACACGTTCTACGCCGAGCCGGAGGCTCAGGACCGGTCCGGCGAGCATTACGACGAGGCGGGACTGGTGACGGCGGAGTGGCTCGCGGCGAACACGCCTTCGGATCGCGCGACCTACTATCTGTGCGGTCCCAAGCCCTTCCTGGCCGCCCTGTCGAACGGCCTCACCCGTGCCGGTGTGCCGGCGGAGCGGGTCCGCTTCGAGTTCTTCGGCCCGGCCGACGAGCTTCTCGACGAGGCGCCGAGGCAGGCGGCCTGAGGCGCGGACGAGACCGGGCTGGAGACCGGTTCAGCCGGCGCCCGGATCGGTCTCGTCGCCCTGCGACGGCACGCCCGGCTTGCCGTCGGTCTTCTCGTTCGGATCCTTGACCGCGTCGGGGGCGCTGTTGGCGGGCTTGTCCCCGCCCCGGCGCTCCCAATCCTTTTCGCGATCGTCCCCGTCCTGCCCGTTCATCGTCAAGCTCCCTCAGGAATCCGCAAACGTATCGGGGCCGCTCAGGATCGCTTGGCCCGATCGGGTTCGCCCGCGACCGGCTCCCCCTCGCGCGGACCGGCCGAGGCCTTGCGGTCGGAATGGCCGCCGGACGAGCCGCCGAGCGCGGGCGGGGTCCGTCCCTCCGCATCGCTTCCCTGGCTGCCCCCGCCCCACTCGCCGCGACGCTCCGCATCGGATCGCCCGCCGGAGCCCTGGCCGGTGATCGCCGCCTGCTCGGGCGTCTGATGGCCGCCGCCGGCCGGATGGGGACCGGGCGAGCCGACGGCCTCGTCGGGCTTACGCGTGCCGGTGTTGCTCAGGTCCTCGTCGGGCCGGTTCTCATTTCCCATCGCGGCCTCCATCGGAACTGCCATGAGAATTGCCATGAGACTCGCCGTGGCGCGGCGGCTCCTCCTGGCCGACGGCGGCGGTGGCGCGCTCGATCGCCTCCTGCGCCGTCGCGTCGGGCTGAGTCCGGGACGACGGATCGGACATCCGGCGCAGATTGTCTAAGCGCGTCTCGGCTTCGGTCCGCGCCACCGCGTCCCGGCCAGGGCGATCCGTGCCGAAATCCTGGCCGTTGCGGTCCGCATCGGCCGCCTTGGGCGACGGCCGGTTGGGAGACGTCTCCGTCATCATCATCCTCCAGATCTCACCGGGACAACAATCCGGGACCGGAGGAGTTGCGGTGCGGGCCCGTCGCAGACCCGCACCCTGCAGGCGTCAGCCGATGCCCTCGAACAGCACCGACGAGATGTAGCGCTCGGCGAACGAGCAGGCGACGGTGACGATGCGCTTGCCCTGGAACTCGGGGCGGCCGGCCAGCTCCAGAGCCGCGGCGACGTTGCCGCCGGTCGAGATTCCGCCGGGAATGCCCTCGAACTTGGCGAGATCCCGCGCCGTGTCGATCGCCTGCTGGTTCGACACCTTGAGCACGCCGTCGAGGATATCGGTGTGCAGGTTGTCGGGGATGAAGCCGGCGCCGATGCCCTGGATCTTGTGCGGGCCGGGCTGGCCGCCGGAGATGACGGGGCTATCCACCGGCTCCACCGCGAACACCTTGAGGCCGGGCAGACGGGGCTTGAGCACCTCGCCGACGCCGGTCACCGTGCCGCCGGTGCCGACACCCGCCACGAAGGCATCGAGCTGGCCCTGCGTGTCGTTCCAGATCTCTTCGGCGGTCGTCTTGCGGTGGATCTCGGGGTTGGCCGGGTTGGAGAATTGCTGCGGCATCACCGCGCCGTCGATCTCGCGCAGCAGTTCCTCGGCGCGGGCGATGGCACCCTTCATGCCCTGCGGGCCGGGGGTCAGCTCGAGCTGCGCGCCGAGGAAGGCGAGCATCTTGCGCCGCTCCAGCGACATCGTCTCCGGCATGACCAGGATCAGGCGGTAGCCGCGGGCGGCGGCGACGAAGGCGAGCGCGATGCCGGTATTGCCCGAGGTCGGCTCGACCAGCGTCCCGCCAGGCTTGAGCCGGCCGGAGGCTTCGAGCGCATCGATCATGTTGACGCCGATGCGGTCCTTCACGGACGAGATCGGGTTGAAGAATTCGAGCTTGAGCAGGATCTCGGCATCGACGCCGCGCTCCTTGGTGAGCCGGTTGAGGCGCACGAGCGGCGTGTTGCCGATGGTCTCGGTGATCGAGCCGTAGACGCGGCCGTGACCGGGCTTCCGGACTTCCGGGGTCGAGGTGTCTGTCATCGTCTGTCCGCTCCCTGAGCGCTTCCGTGCCGACGCGATCACCGGGCCGGCGCAGGAGCACGCGCCACCACAAGAAGGCCTTCGCATCGGTCCGAGGAGATGACCGGCATTCGGCAAAGCCGATGCGAAACCAGAAACTTACCGCTCCCGCCGAAGCGGAAGCCGCCGCGGCGACGCGTAGCCGATTTCACAGGCTCCGTCGAGCTTCACAGCCGCCGGATACCAGCCTTTACACGGAGAGCACACAGTTGAGCTTGCGCGGAGAATTTTATTTTCTTTTCTTGCTCCCGGACGACAGTATTGTCATCCTCGATGCGCCACTTGAGCGGCGTTGTACCATCGCCACCGCGGCTCAGACCCCGAACAGGCGCGGCGCAAGGATCAGGACGGCGATGCCCGCGCTGGTCGCGAGGGCGGCGAGTGCCGCGGCACCCTCGTGTTGGGCCCGGAGAAAGTCGTAGCGGGTCGCGGCGGAGCCTTCCGGCCGCACCTTCGGGACGACGCGCTGGTGAACCCGGCCGATCCGCATTCCGTCTCTCCGCCTGATCGGCCGCGCGGGGCGCGACCGGGGGCTGCGAGGAAACGGACCGTGGGCCTGACGGAGAATGAATCCCGACCGCCGTCCGCGAATCATCGTCAACGGGGTCTTAACCGCTTTCTCGACGAGGCCTCGCGCCGGCGCGTCCGAGAGGCCGGCGCGAGGGCCGGGAAC
>JAGTAM010000461.1 GCA_023422485.1 Pseudomonadota bacterium
CGGTGCCGTACCAGGAGGCCCAGCCCTCGCGCACATAGCCCTTGCCGCGATGCGGCACATAGGTGCGGCCGCCCACCACATAGGGCTGGCCGATCATCTCGCGGCCGCCGCCCTTCGGGATCGGCTCCCCTTCGGGGATGACCCTCGGGCTCGGCTTCACGCCATACTTGTTGCCGCCCTTGCGGCTCGCGACCTGCGGGCCCGCGCAGTTGGCGACCATAAGCGCGAGGAGCATCACAGCCCCGCCCTTCAAGGCCGTCCTGGATATGCCCGCCCGACCGCCCGACGGACGCGACTTCGGTTCGGGCACGACTTCTGTCGGACTCGGAAAGATCAACACCGGCTCCCTGGCGATGGAGCAGGATGCTGGGAGCGGCTTAAGGAAAGTTTGACGCGAATCTCGGCGGATTATCGCGGCGCGAAAGCTCAAGGCTCTTAGGCGGTTGCGCTTGATCCCTCAACCGAACGATTAGCTATGCCGAGAGCTGCGGGCAGGGATTTTCAGCCCGGGGACCCGCGGGCTGGTGCTCGCGGGCCGGCATGAAGACGCGCTCAGCGCGGCTGGTTGAGCTGCTTGATCGAGAGCGCCCCGCGCTTCTGGAACAGCAGGTCGAGCGCCTCCAGCATGAGCTGGTGGATCTTCGTCCGCTCCGTATAGGCGATGTCGCGCAGCTGATCGTAGACCGGCGGCTCGAGATAGACGGAGAGCTGCTTTGCCCGCTCCTTCAGGGTGCCGCGCGGGTTCGGCTCCTGCGGCTTGGCGGGGGCGAGCTGGATGACCTCCCCACCCGCTCGGTTCGGGGTTGGCGCCGCGGAGGCGACGATCGACGCGAGACTGAGCTTAGGCGGCTTTGACATAGATGTGCCCCTGCGAACGCTTCTCGATCCAGGTCCACAAGCGGCGGATTTCCGAAGCGGCCTGTCCGGTCGGGTTGTATTCGGTCACGCCCTGCCCCATGCCGAGCGCATCCTGGTGGTCGTTACGCGTCACGATGTTGACGTCCGGGAGAACGCCCAGGACGGCCAGGCCGTCGGCTGCGTCACGCACACGGTAGGAGCGCGGCGGCGTCTGGTTCAGGACGAAAGCGAACTTCTTCTCCAGGCGATAGATCGCCGCGAGCGTCGGCTTGAAGGCGCGCAGGTCCGCCGGGGTCGGGCGGCAGGGAATGACGCAGAGGTCGGCCGCACGGATCGCGGCAAGGCTGCCCGGGGAATCGACGCCTGGCGTGTCGATGAAGACGTAGTCGAAATCCGAATCCCGCAGCCGGTTCATGATATCGTCGAGCTGCGTCGCGTCGATCTGGGCGACCTCGGGCGTGTCGGCCTTCCGGTGCTCCGCCCAGTCCGTGACGGTCGCCTGCCTGTCCATTTCGAGGATGCAGACCGACTGGCCCGCCTCCTGCGCCGCAACCGCCAGGGAGATGCACAGCGTGCTCTTTCCGCTGCCACCTTTCTGCGTCACGAACGTGATCGCCTTCATGGGCGTCCCTTTCCTTGTGGTACAAAAAGCGGACCCGCGCCGAGTCGCGTCGGGCCAGCACCCCCAGATCGAGAATCCTGCGATCCTGTGAACCAAGGATTGGCCTATTCTCTCGGCTATCATGGTTAACGGGCCGTTAAGCTTGGGAAGATCCTGGGCGATCCGCCCCCGTGTTGGCGGCCGGAATGTGCAGAGCCGCACGACCGGGGCCGCGTTCGTGGGCGGCCGGCAGCGTGACGACCTTCGCGCGTGTGCCGGAAGTTCCGGGAGCGGACCGGGAGGCGAGCCTCAGCTGCGGAAGGCCAGCGCCATGTACCATTGGTCGAGCAGCCGCCGGACCGGCGCCTCGAACACCACATCGAGCCGGCGGACACCCTCGAGTACGGCGGCCTGATCCCGCGGATTGCCTTCGAGTTCGAGCGGCTCGAGATAGCGGGAGACGAGGTGCGATCCCTCTATCCGCTCACTGTAGAAGGGAAGGATGATCGCGCCGGTCGTGAGAGCCAGCCGCACGGCCTTCCCGATATTGCCGTCCGTCCGCAGGGGCCTGCCGAGAGAGGGGCCCCGGACCTGTCCGCCGGCATTCTCGTCCACCGCCACCATGAAGATGCCGCCGGTCTCGCGAAGCTTGGCGAGGCCGCGGCGCCAGACAGTCCGGGAATTGACGAGGAGGTCGGCGGGCACCTTGCTCCGGACGCGCTCGGCGATCGCCGCCCGGGCGCCGCTGGCGGGCGGAGCGACGATCACGGCCACCCGACCCGGCGCCCTGAACCCGAGCTGCATCTCGGCGAGTTCCCAGTTTCCGAGGTGGGGAAACACGGCGATCACCGGCCGGCCGGAGTTCAGGGCCGCATCGAGGTGCTCCTCGCCATCGATCGCCACCCGCCCTGCCCTCAGCATGCGGTGGCTCACGGCGAATTCCGCGAAGGTGCGGCCGACATTCGCCCAGAGCCGGTCGACCCCGGCCTGTGCATCGCGCGAGCCGATCCTCGCAAAGAGCCTCGTCGCCCGCTCGTGGCTGACAGGGTTCGCCACCTTGCCGAGCCGCGGCGCCAGCCGGGCACCGAGCCCGGAGCACGCGTCGATCGGCATGCCGCTCATCGCCAGGTGGAGGGACCAGTCTCGGAGGTCGGGCCAGGAGGTATTCACCTCGCGCCCTTAGGCCCGGCCTCGCCGATTCGCACCGGGCAGATGCGCACGCCCCGGCTGCGCGATCGACGCACCCGGCGCTCCACAGCCCGAACCTCGCCGGACCAGAGCGGCTCCACCGGTTGACGCGCCTCCGCACGCCGCCATAGACAAAGCTGCCCGTTGAAGAAGGTGGCAAGGCGGTGCCAGGCACCGCGTTCCAGGCTCCCGGAGGATCCGGGAATCCCCGAGAGTTCAGCGGCCTGGAAGGGTGGCCGAGTGGTTTAAGGCAGCGGTCTTGAAAACCGCCGTGGGGGCAACTCCACCGTGGGTTCGAATCCCACCCCTTCCGCCAGCCAGCCCGATATATCCCTTTGTTTTCCTAGGCTTGCTGCCGACCCCCGCTCAACGGGGATCGGCGTCCGCCTGACGTCCGGCCCTGCCGGGCCGCATGGAGGGCGACGGCGTCGGCTCCGCGGGGGAACTGAAGCTGGCCCGAGGTATCGTGGACGGCGGCCCAGACGGCTTCGGCGACATCGGCTTCCTTTGTCGTCAGGGCCGGGCTCGCAAACCCCGCGAAGATCGGCGCCGCGAAATCGGCGTAGGAGGGCGGGATCAGATCCTCGATGCGCAGATCGGTGTTCTGCGCGAAACGGGTGGTCGGGGCATATCCGGGCTCCACGAGCCGCGCCCGGATATTGAAATGCCCGAGTTCGTGGGCCAGCGAGCCGGTGAATCCTTCGATCGCCTGCTTGCTCGCGGTATAGGCCGCGGCCAGCGGCATGGCCGCCAGCGTCACGCTCGACGTCACATTGACGATCACGCCGGACCGGCGCTCGCGCATTTGCGGAATGACCGCCTGGCACATGGCCATGACGCCGAACGTGTTGGTGTCGAACACCTTGCGGATATGGGCCATCGGCGTGGCCTCGAACGCCCCGACCACGCCGATGCCGGCATTGTTGACGAGCACGTCGATGGGGCCAGCGGCCTCGACGGCAGCGGCAATGCTGTCTTCGCGGGTCACGTCGAGCGGCAGGATGCGCAGGTTGGGCGACGAAGGCAGGGACGTGGCGTCCGGGCGGCGCATCGTGGCGATGACATGCCACCCCCTGGCGAGGAAATGACGCGCGGTCTCAAGGCCATAGCCTGAGGATGTACCGGTGATGAGGATGGTCTGCACGGGGGGCCTCCAGTCGCTTCTGATGGACCCGTAATAGCCGCGCTCCGGACGACGAACTATAATTCAAAATCCACTTTTAATTATCTATCGTCCAGACCGCGTGGGCCGCACCCTCAGCCAGCTTCGGCGACGCCTCCCATG
>JAGTAM010000481.1 GCA_023422485.1 Pseudomonadota bacterium
GTGAGCTTGAACGACAGGACCTGGATGATCACCGACATGATCTCCAGAACGAACAGGCCGCCGACGATGGCGAGCACGATCTCGTGCTTGGCGGCGACCGCGATCGAGCCGAGCAGGCCGCCGAGCGCGAGTGAGCCGGTATCGCCCATGAAGATCTGCGCGGGCGGCGCGTTGAACCAGAGGAAGCCGAGCCCCGCGCCGATCACCGCGCCGCAGACCACGGCGAGTTCGCCGGTGTCGCGCACGTAGTTCACCTGCAGGTAGCTGGCGTAGATGACGTTGCCGACGAGGTAGGCGATGATGCCGAAGGTGGCGCAGGCGATCATCACGGGCACGATGGCAAGGCCGTCGAGGCCGTCGGTGATGTTGACCGCGTTGCCGGCCCCGACGATCACGAAGGCGGCGAACGGCACCCAGAACCAGCCGAGGTTCAGCAGCGTGTCCTTGAGGACCGGAAAGGCGAGCTGGTTCTGCAGCGCGGGCGGCGAGTAGATCGAGATCAGCAGGCAGGCCGCACCCGCGATCGCGAATTCGAGCAAAAGCCGGAAGCGGCCGGAAAACCCCTTGTGCGACTGCTTCGTCACCTTGAGGTAGTCGTCGTAGAAGCCGATCGCGCCGAAGCCGAGGGTCACGGCGAGCGTCACCCAGACATAGTGGTTGTGCGGGTTGGTCCAGAGCAGGATCGAGACGACCGCGCCGGCCAGGATCATCAGGCCGCCCATGGTCGGCGTGCCGCGCTTGGTCAGGTGGGTCGCCGGGCCGTCCTCACGGATCGGCTGGCCCTTGCCCTGGCGCAGGCGCAGAAGCGAAATGATCCAGGGCCCGAACCAGAACACGAAGAAGCCTGCCGTGAACAGCGCGCCGCCGGTGCGGAAGGTGATGTAGCGGAACACGTTGAGGGGCGTGAGCGTGCCGCTCAGTTCCGACAGCAGATAGAGCATGCGTTCGTCCGCCCGCGGCAAGTCGTTGTTCGGCGTGCCCGGCGCCGCGCACGGAGCGCGGCCGGCTGAAACGGCCGGGCGCGAAGGCCTGGCCGGTGGATGAGGCTTATCGAACCGCGTTCAGCGAGGCTTCGCGCGGGTCCGGCGCGACCGCGTAGCGGGCTTTGATCGCTTCGACAATGCGGACCATGCGCATGGAGTTGGAGCCCTTCACCATCACCGCATCGCCCGGCCGCAGGGTCGCGAGGACGGCGTCGGTGACATCTTCGGCGGTGAGGCCGGTGGTGCCGCGCACCGGCATCGGCAGCGCCTCGAACAGGTGCGCCATGAGTGGGCCGACGGCGAAGACGCGATCGATGCCGTTCTCGGCGACCGCATCCGCCAGTTCGCGGTGGAGCGCCTCGCCGGCCGCGCCCAACTCCTTCATGTCGCCGAGCACGGCGATACGCCGGCCCTTGGACCCGGTGTCGATGCCGGCGAGCGTGGCCAGGGCGGCGCGGATCGAGGCGGGGTTGGCGTTGTAGCTCTCGTCGATCAGGAAGGCCTCGGCTTACCCGGCCCCTTGCCCGATCCGAAGCGCCGTGCGCTCGCCGCGCCCGACCGGCGGCTTGAGGCTCGCCAGCGACAGGGCGGCGCGGGCGAGATCGGCGCCGAGCGCGTGGATGCAGGCCAGCACCCCGAGCGAGTTCATCGCGACGTGCCGGCCCGGCGTGCCGAGCTGATAGGTCACGGGGATGCCCATCACCGTGGCATCGACCACCGAGACGTCGGGTCGGATCAGGATGCGGTTGGCACGCACATCGGCTGCCGCGTGCTCGCCGAAGGTGACGACGCGCCCGGCCCGCGATGCGTGGGCGTGGGCCAGCAGCCGCTCGTAGTTCGGGTTGTCGCGGTTGATCACGGCGACGCCGCCGGGCTTGAGGCCCGAGAAGATCTCGCCCTTGGCATCGGCGATGGCGGACAGCGAGTGGAAATGCTCGATATGCACCGGCTCGACCGTGGTGATCAGCGCCACGTCCGGCCGCACCATCGCGGTGAGTGGCAGGATCTCGGCGCCGTGGTTCATGCCGATCTCGAACACGCCGAAGCGGCTGTCTCCCGGCATCCGCGCCAGCGTCAGCGGCACGCCCCAATGGTTGTTGTAGGAGGCGACCGAGGCATGCGTGGCGCCTTGGGCCGAGAGCACGTGGCGCAAAGCCTCCTTGGTGCCGGTCTTGCCGACGGAGCCGGTCACCGCGACGATCGCCGCCCCGGTGCGGGCGCGGGCGGCCAGGCCGAGGCGGCGCATCGCCTCCAGCACCGGATCGTCGCCCTCCCCCGGCACGGAGAGCACCGGGCCGGCGCCCTCGAATTCCTTTGCGCGCGCGGACGCGACCACGGCAGCGCCAGCGCCCTTCTCGAGGGCTGCGCGCACGAAGTCATGCCCGTCCCGCGCCTCGCCGCGGATGGCGAAGAACAGGTCGCCGGGCTCCAGGCTGCGGGTATCGATCGAGGCGCCGGTGAGGGCATGCGCCGTGCCGATCAGGCGCCCGCCGGTGGCTGCTTCGAGGGCGGCGGGGGTCCAGAGGGGAGCGTCGCTCATCCGTTCAACTCCGCGATCGCGGCGCGCAGGGTGTCGTGATCCGAGAACGGGAGCACGCGTGACCCGACGATCTGGCCGGTTTCATGACCTTTGCCGGCCACCACCAGCACGTCGCCGGCTCCCAGCGCCCGCACACCGGCGCGGATCGCCTCGGCCCGATCACCGATCTCCTCCGCCCCCGGCGCCGCGGCGAGGATGGCGGCGCGGATCGCGGCGGGCTCCTCGTTGCGGGGATTGTCGTCGGTGACGATGACTCGGTCGGCGAGGCGTTGGGCGATCGCGCCCATGATCGGCCGCTTGCCGGCGTCGCGGTTGCCGCCGCAGCCGAACACCACGACGAGGCGCCCGCTGGCGAAGGGGCGCAGTGCCGTGAGCACGTGTTCCAGCGCCTCCGGCTTGTGGGCGTAATCGACGAGGCAGAGACCGCCGTTCGCCTCCCCGATCCGCTCCATGCGGCCCGGCACGCCGGTCAAGCCTTCGAGCGCGGCGAAGACGCCGGCCGGATCGGCGGCACCCGCTGGTGTCGCCAGGGCGAGGCCGGCCGCGACCAGCGCGTTCTCGACCTGGAAGCCGCCGACGAGCGGCAGGTTTACGCGGTATTCCCGGCCGTCATGGGCCAGCGTCAGGCCCTGCGAGAAGCCGTTCGTGCCGGCTTCGATCAGGCGGATGAAGTCGCCGCCGCGCCCCGTGGTCAGGATCGTATGCCCGGCGGCGTCGGCCGTGCCGATCACGCGCTCGGCATAGGCGCCGTCGGCGTTGACGATGGCCGGGCGGCCCTGCGGGAGGAGGGTCGTGAACAGGCGGAGCTTGGCTTCGAGATAGTCCTCGATCGTCGGATGATAGTCGAGGTGGTCGCGGCCGAGATTGGTGAAGGCGGCGGCCGTGAGTTCCACCCCGTCGAGGCGGCGCTGCTCGATGCCGTGCGACGAGGCCTCCATGGCCAGATCGGTGATGCCCTCGTCGGCCAGCCGTGCCAGGGTCTCGTGCAGCGTCACGGGATCGGGCGTCGTCAGCGAGCCGTATTCCGCGCCCCGGTTCGTGACGATGCCGACGGTGCCGAGGCTCGCCGCCTCCCGGCCGAGCCGCGACAGGATCTGGCGCACGAAGTCGGCGACCGAACTCTTGCCGCTGGTGCCGGTCACCGCCACCACCGTCTCCGGCTGGCGCCCGGACAGGCGGGCGGCGGCGAGCGCCAACGCCCGGCGGGCCTCCGCCACTTCGATCCAGGCCGTCGCATCGGGCAGGTCGTCCGGACGCGTCCCCTCCCCGGCCACGGCGATCGCGCCGGCTCCGGCGGCGGCGGCGGCGAAGAACCGGCCGTCGGCGGCATTGCCGGGCACCGCCACGAACACGCCGCCGGGCACGACCCGGCGGCTGTCGGGGGTGAGGCCGGCGACGGGGCGGGCGGCAATCGTCGCATCCGCCTCCGGGAACAGATCGGCGAGCGTCGGCTGGCTCATCGGGAAGAAGCCTCGGAAGCGTCCGTGCGGGTCAGGCCGACGGGGTACAGGACACTGTCACTGCCCGTCCACCATGGTCGCGTGGTAGGCGCCGAGCTTCACCATCAGCGGGAACGGCTTCACCGGCGGGTCGAAGCGCGGCGCCAGCCCGAGGATCGGCGCGGCCCGCTCGATGATCTTGCCCGTCACCGTGCCGGAATTGTAGGCCGCCGTGGCGTAGCCGCCGTTCTCGGGCAGGCCCTGCGGCTCGTCCATGATCGTCAGGAACAGGTATTTCGGCTTGTCCATCGGGGCGGCCGCCATGAAGGTCGTGAACAGGCGGTTCTTGACGTAGCGCCCGTTGATGACCTTCTCCGCCGTGCCGGTCTTGCCGCCGACGTAGTAGAGCGGGATCGAGGCCTTCTTGGCCGAGCCCTCGGTGGCGTTGAGGCGCATGATGAAGCGCATCGCCTCGCTGGCCTCCGGCTTCAGCACGTGGCTGGCCTTGGCCCGCGCGGTCGGCTCGTCGGTCTTGAGGAAGGTCGGCGTCATCAGGTCGCCGCCATTGACGATCGCCGCCACCGCGGCCGCGGCCTGGATCGGCGCCACCGCGATGCCGTGGCCGAAGGCGATGGTGATGGTGTTGATCTCGGTCCAGCGCGGCGGAAGGATCGGCGTGGCCGATTCCGGCAGCTCGGTCCGCATCCGGTCGAGCAGGCCCATCTTCTTCAGGAAGGCGCGGTGGCCGGGCACGCCGACGCCGAGCGCCATCTTGGCCGAGCCGATGTTGGAAGAGTGGGTGAACACCTCCGGCATGGTCAGCACGCGGCCGGTGGCGTGGTAGTCGTGGATCTTCTGCCGGCCCCAGTGCATCACGCCGCCGCGGGTGTCGAAGGTCGAGTTGACGTTGTACTTGCCGGAATCGAGCGCCATGGCGAGCGTCATCGCCTTGAAGGTCGAACCCATCTCGTAGACGCCGACATTCATCCGGTTGATGCGGTCGTCGGACAGCGCGTCCTTCGGCTCGTTGGGGTCGAAGTCCGGATAGGAGGCGAGCGCGACGACCTCACCCGTCGTCACGTCGAGGATCATCGAGGCGCCGGCCTTGGCCCTGAACTTCTCCACGCCCTTCACGAGCTCGTCGCGCAAGGCGAACTGGGCGCGCAGGTCGAGGGAGAGCTGGATCGGCGAGAGGTCGGTCTGCTTGGCGATGAGGCCGAACTCGTTGAGCGCCTTGTTGCCGCGGTTGTCGATGTATTTCTCGATGCCGGCGATGCCGATGTTGTCGAGATTGGTCGCGCCGATGATGTGCGCGGCCGCAACCCCGTTCGGGTAGACGCGCTTGTGGTCGGGCAGGAAGCCGACGCCGGGGATGCCGAGGCGGTGGACTTCGAGCTGCTGCTTCGGCGTGATCTCGCGCTTGATCCAGACGAAGCCCTTCTTCGAGGACA
>JAGTAM010000563.1 GCA_023422485.1 Pseudomonadota bacterium
GCTCGAACGTCCAGTTCGCGATCGACCCGAAGACGGGCCGGATGATCGTGATCGAGATGAACCCGCGCGTGTCGCGCTCCTCGGCGCTGGCCTCGAAGGCCACCGGCTTCCCGATCGCCAAGGTCGCGGCCAAGCTCGCCGTCGGCTACACGCTCGACGAGATCGCCAACGCCCTCACCGGCGGTGCGACCCCGGCCTCGTTCGAGCCGACGATCGACTACGTCGTCACCAAGATCCCGCGCTTCGCTTTTGAGAAATTCCCCGGTGCCGAGCCGACGCTGACCACCGCGATGAAGTCGGTGGGCGAGGCGATGGCGATCGGCCGCTGCTTCGCGGAATCGCTGCAGAAGGCCCTGCGCTCGCTGGAGACCGGGTTGACCGGCCTCGACGAGATCGAGATCGAGGGGCTGGGCAAGGGCGACGACCACAACGCGATCAAGGCCGCCCTCGGCACGCCGACGCCGGACCGCCTGCTCAAGGTCGCGCAGGCGATGCGGCTCGGGATCAGCCATGAGGAGATCTACGCCTCCTGCGCGATCGATCCTTGGTTCCTCGAGCAGCTCCAGGCCATCGTCGATCTGGAGAACCGCGTGAAGGCCCATGGCCTGCCGGCGACCGCAGGCGCCTTCCGAGGGCTCAAGGCCGCCGGCTTCTCCGACGCGCGGCTCGCCGTGCTGGCGGACACCGACGAGGATTCGGTGCGCGCCGCCCGCCGGGCGCTCGGCGTGCGCCCGGTCTTCAAGCGGATCGACACCTGCGCCGCCGAGTTCAAGGCGCCGACCGCCTACATGTACTCGACCTACGTCGCCCCCTTCGCCGGCCAGGCCGCGGATGAGGCGTACCCGTCGGACAACAAGAAGGTCATCATCTTAGGCGGCGGCCCGAACCGGATCGGCCAGGGCATCGAGTTCGACTATTGCTGCTGCCACGCCTGCTTCGCGCTGACCGAGGCCGGCTATGAGACCATCATGGTCAACTGCAACCCGGAGACGGTTTCGACCGACTACGACACCTCCGACCGGCTCTACTTCGAGCCGCTGACGGCGGAGGACGTGCTGGAGATCATCGAGACCGAGCGGCAGGCGGGCCAGCTCCACGGCGTGATCGTGCAGTTCGGCGGCCAGACCCCGCTCAAGCTCGCGCGCGCCCTGGAAGGGGCCGGCGTGCCGATCCTCGGCACCTCGCCGGACGCGATCGACCTCGCCGAGGACCGCGACCAGTTCAAGCGCCTGCTGGACAAGCTCGGCCTCAAGCAGCCCAAGAACGGCATCGCCTACTCGGTGGAGCAGAGCCGGCTGGTGGCGGCCGAACTCGGCCTGCCCTTCGTCGTGCGCCCGAGCTACGTGCTGGGCGGGCGCGCCATGGCGATCATCCGCGACGAGACGCAGTTCGCCGAGTACCTGCTCGGAACGCTCCCGAGCCTGATTCCGTCCGACATCAAGGCGCGTTACCCCAACGACAAGACGGGGCAGATCAACACGGTGCTGGGCAAGAACCCGCTCCTGTTCGACCGCTACCTCTCGGACGCCACCGAGGTCGATGTCGATGCGGTCTGCGACGGCGAGAGCGTGTTCATCGCCGGCATCATGGAGCACATTGAGGAGGCGGGCATCCATTCGGGCGATTCCGCCTGCTCGCTGCCGCCGCGCACCCTGTCGCCGGAACTGATCGCCGAGCTGGAGCGCCAGACGAAGGCGATGGCGCTCGCCCTTAAGGTCGGCGGCCTGATGAACGAGCACTACGCAATCAAGGAGGGCGCGATCTACGTGCTGGAGGTCAACCCGCGCGCCTCGCGCACGGTGCCCTTCGTCGCCAAGGTGATCGGCGAGCCGATCGCCAAGATCGCCGCGCGGATCATGGCCGGCGAGCGCCTCGACAGCTTCGGCCTCAAGCCCAAGCAGCTCGACCACATCGCGGTGAAGGAGGCGGTGTTCCCCTTCGCCCGCTTCCCCGGCGTCGACGTGCTGCTCGGACCGGAGATGCGCTCGACCGGCGAGGTGATCGGGCTCGACGCCGGCTTCGGCGTGGCGTTTGCCAAGAGCCAGCTCGGCTCCGGCACGGCGGTGCCGCGCACCGGTACGGTGTTCGTCTCCGTGCGCGACGACGACAAGCCCCGCGTGCTGCCGACGATCCGGCTGCTGTCGGATCTCGGCTTCACCATCCTCGCGACCGGCGGCACCCAGCGCTACCTGGCGGACGAGGGCATCCCGACCCATCGCATCAACAAGGTGCTGGAGGGCCGTCCCCACATCGTCGATTCGATCAAGAATGGCGACATCGCGCTCGTGATCAACACGACGGAGGGGGCCGGTGCGCTCTCCGACTCGCGCTCGCTCCGCCGGGCGGCCCTCTTGCATAAAGTGCCGTACTACACCACTCTCGCTGGCGCGATGGCCGCGGCCGAGGGGATCAAGGCCTATCTCGAAGGTGATCTCCAGGTGCGTGCCTTGCAGGAATACTTCGCGGCCTAAATAGACGTTCGTGTGCCGGGTGGCCCGCCGCGCGGAGGCGGGCGGCCCGGGACCACACATCGAGAGCCGTTATCCCGGCCCGGAAGGAGTGTTTCGCTCCGGCCGGGCCTCTTCATTGTGGCGCGAGACCATGAGCATCGACAAGCTTCCCATCACGGCACGCGGCTACGCAGCCCTCGAGGAAGAGCTGAAGCAGCGCCAGCAGGTGGAACGTCCCCGGATCATCCAGGCGATCTCCGAGGCCCGCGCGCTCGGCGACCTCTCCGAGAACGCCGAGTACCACGCCGCCAAGGAGGCCCAGTCGCACAACGAGGGCCGGGTGCTCGAACTCGAGAGCATGATCGCGCGCGCCGAGATCATCGACACCTCGAAGCTGTCGGGTTCGAAGATCAAGTTCGGCGCCCGAGTGAAGCTCGTGGACGAGGACACCGAGGAGGAGAAGACCTACCAGCTCGTCGGCGAGCCGGAGGCGGATGTGCGCGAGGGCCGCGTCTCGATCTCCTCGCCCATCGCCCGCGCCCTGATCGGCAAGACGGTCGGTGACACGGTGGAGGTCACGACGCCGGGCGGCGGCAAGTCCTACGAGGTCGTCGCCGTCGAGTGGGGAGCCTGAGCCCCGTGCGCGTCCCCGGCCTCTTGGCCACGCTGGGCCTCTTGGCCGGGGCCGTGCTCACCGTACCGGCCGCGGCACAGGGTTTCGACCGCTTCGGCGGCATCGCCGTGGATGTGCGGCCGTTGCAGGCCTATGCCAGGGGTCCGCAGACCGAAGCGCTGCGGGCGGACCTGACGGAGGCCTTGCGGCGCAGCTTCAGTGACCGCATCGTGCGCGGCGGCCCGACGCTGGTGGTGCGCGTGAGCGGCCTCTCGCTCACCCCCTATGCCGGCGGAGAGGGCTTCGGCCGCGGCGGCAGCCTCGGCGGCGGCGGCGCGACCGACTACCTCGACGGCGAGGCCCTGCTGGTCGGGCGCGGGGGCGAGATCCTCGCGCGCCACCCGCAGCTCTCGGCTCTGCCCGCGAGTTCCGGCGGCGCATGGTACGATCCGGCCTCCGAACGGCGGCGGGTCGCAGCGCTCGCCGAGCACTACGCGCAGTGGCTGCGGCGGAGACTCCCGGCGCAGTAGGCCGGGATTCGTGGGACCAGGGGTTTGCGTCGCGTGAACGAACAAGGGCCGCCAAAGGCCGACGGCAACGGACCGCCGGAACTCGCGCGGGCCCGCACCTGGATTCTCACCGACGGCAAGGCCGGCGACGAGAACCAGTGCCTCGGCATCGCCGAGGCGCTCGGCCTCACCTACGAGACGCGGCGGATTCCGGACGGACGCCCCCTGACCTGGATGGCTCCCTGGGGACCGATCGATCCGCGGGACGCGCCGGGCCGGGCCGGAGGCCTGCTGCAAGGTCCGCTTCCCGACGTGCTGATCGCCTCGGGTCGGCGCGCGGTGCCCTATCTGCGGGCCCTGCGCCGCGCCTCCGGCGGCAAGACCTTCACCGCCTTCCTCAAGGATCCGCGCACCGGCCACGACACCGCGGACTTCATCTGGGTTCCCGATTACGACGACCTGCGCGGGCCCAACGTCTTCACCACGCTCACCGCGCCGCACCCCGTCTCCCGCTCCCGGCTCGACGCGGCCCGCACGACGCCCGACCCGCGGCTCGCGCGCCTGCCATGGC
>JAGTAM010000565.1 GCA_023422485.1 Pseudomonadota bacterium
GCTCGGGCATCGCCGTGCGCATGGCGCTGGCGGGCGGCAACGTCACCCAGGCCGAGATCACCCCGCCGCTCCTCGACACCGGCGACCGGGTGCCGGTCACGGCCGCGGCCAAGCGCGGCGTGATCGATCCGGCCAGCGCCCTGATGATGCCGGCCCGCGCCCGCGCCGACCTCACCGACCCGGAGAACTGCAACCGCACGCTCCCCGTCTTCGACGGCGCGACCCGCTTCAACGTGGTCCTGAGCTACGGCGAAACCCGGCAGGTGGAGAAGCCCGGCTACAGCGGCCCGGTGCTCGTCTGCAACGCCCGCTACGTCGCCATCGCCGGCCACCGGCCCGCCCGGCCGGGGGTCAAGTTCATGGAAGAGAACCGCGACATGTCGGTCTGGCTCGCGCCCGTTGAGGGCACGCGGGTGCTGGTGCCGATGCGGATTTCCGTGCGCACGACGCTCGGCACCAACATCATCGAGGCGACCCGCTGGTCCCGGACGGGCACCGCGACCGCCATGGGAGAAGCGCAGCCGGCTGCCGTCGCCGATGCGAGCCTGTCGCAGCGGTAGCGGATAGGGTCTGACGTCGTGGGCTTGGTCTGGGGGCCAGTCGTGCCCGAGGCCTCGTTACGGCAGCGAATGCTGGGAATTCGGCGTCGCAACCGGAAGATCGTCATTCCGGGGCGCTGATAAGCGAACCCGGAATCCACGACTGGCCGCGACGAGCCTCGCATTTGTGTCGCGACCGCGCATCACGGGTGGATTCCGGGTTCCGCTGCGCGGCCCCGGAATGACGGCGTTGAGGAGCCGCCTCAAGTCTCCTTTCGCGGCATGCGACGAAAGGCATCCTCCACCTTTCGGAAGGATGCTCGACCCGTAGAGGCCGCCGGGAGGATTGCGATGCTTCGACTTGCGGCCGCCATGCCCGGCAAGACCCCCCTCCGGATCGCCTGCCTCACCCTACCGCTCCTCACTTCCGGCGCCGTGTCGGCCGGTGGCCCGCTCACGACCGGGCCCGATTGCGGCTCCGACGCCTTCTCCTCGGCTCAGGTGATCGAAGGCCGCCCGCCCCGGCGCGGCCCGCTGACAGTGATGCCCGACACCCTCTGCACCGACCTGACGCCGCAGCAGCCGCAGCCGCGGATCGACATCTACGCCTATCCCGCGATCAATGCGCCGGCTGGCGCGCCGGGGCCGGGCGTCCCATATGAGGGAAGGCCGCCGCGGTTCGTCCCGTCCCGCTAGCGGCCGTTCTCCGCCGCAGGGTTTTTCCAGCCCGGCGACCCTCCGCTCCGCCGACGGCCCTCAGCGCCGCAGGGATCGCTCCCTCCGCATGACGCTCCGCACCCTTCACCGCGAGGCCCGCGCGCGCGGCGTCACGGCGGTGCTCGGCCCGACGAATACGGGCAAGACCCACATGGCGATCGAGCGGATGCTGCTGCATCCGACCGGCATGATCGGCCTGCCCCTGCGGCTCTTGGCCCGCGAGGTCTATCTCCGCGTCGTCGCCAAGGTCGGATCCGAGAACGTCGCCCTCGTCACCGGCGAGGAGAAGATCAAGCCGGACCGGCCGCGCTACTGGATCTGCACCATCGAGGCGATGCCGCGCGACTTGGAGGTCGCCTTCGTGGCGATCGACGAGATCCAGCTCGCCGCCGACATGGATCGCGGCCACGTCTTCACCGACCGCCTGCTGTATCGTCGAGGCCGCGAGGAGACGCTGCTGATCGGCTCCTCGACCATGCTGCCGCTGGTGCAGGCGCTGATCCCCGGCGTGCAGACGACGACGCGGCCCCGCCTCTCCAGCCTGACCTTCGCGGGCGAAAAAAAGATCTCGCGGCTGTCGCACCGCACGGCGATCGTCGCCTTCTCGGCGGAAGAGGTCTACGCCATCGCCGAGTTGATCCGGCGCCAGCGCGGCGGCGCGGCGGTGGTGCTCGGCGCGCTCTCGCCCCGCACCCGCAACGCCCAGGTCGAACTCTACCAGTCCGGCGAGGTCGATTACCTCGTGGCCACCGACGCGGTCGGGATGGGGCTCAACCTCGACGTCGATCACGTCGCCTTCGCCGCCAACTGGAAATACGACGGCACCCGCTTCCGCAAGCTGACGCCGGCCGAGATGGGCCAGATCGCGGGGCGCGCCGGTCGCCACATCGCCGACGGCACCTTCGGCTCCACGGGGCGCTGCCCGCCCTTCGAACCGGAGATGGTCGAGGCGCTGGAGACGCACGATTTCGATCCGGTGCGGATGCTGCAATGGCGCAACCCAGACCTCGACTTCGCCTCCCTCGAAAAGCTGCAGGCGAGCCTCGACGAGCACCCGCATGAACAGGGGCTGACCCGCGCGCCGATGGGCGAGGACCAGCAGGCGCTCGAGATCCTGATGCGCGAGGACGACATCCGCGACATGGCCAAGGGGCCGGCGGCGGTGCGGCGTTTGTGGGACACCTGCGGCGTGCCGGACTACCGCAAGGTCCACCCGCAGACCCATGCCGACCTCGTGGCGCAGCTCTACCGCTTCCTGATGCGCGGCATGGCGGGGCGCATCCCCAACGACTGGTTCGCCCGCCACGTGGCGATGATCGACCGCACCGACGGCGACATCGACGCCCTGTCCCAGCGCATCGCGCAGGGGCGCACCTGGACCTTCGTGGCGAATCGCCCCGACTGGTTGCTCGATCCTCTGCATTGGCAGGGCGAGACGCGTCGGGTAGAGGACAGATTGTCCGACGCCCTGCACGAGCGCCTCGCGAGCCGCTTCGTCGACAGGCGCACCAGCGTCCTGATGCGGCGCCTGAGAGAGAAGACGATGCTGGAAGCCGAAATCACCTCCGGCGGTGACGTCACCGTCGAGGGTCAACATGTGGGCCGTCTTCACGGCTTCCAATTCGTGCCCGACCCCCAGGCCGAGGGCCACGAAGCCAAGACGCTGCGCTCCGCCGCCGACAAGGCGCTGGCCGGCGAGATCGAGGCGCGGGCCGACCGCTTCGCCTCGGCGGCCGATGCCGCGCTCGTGCTCTCGCATGACGGCGTCATCCGCTGGACCGGCGATCCGGTCGCCAAGCTGACGCCGGGCGACAAACTGTTCGAGCCGGGCATCCGCCTCATCGCCGACGATAGCCTCGCCGGCGCATCGCGCGAGAAGGTCGAGACGCGGCTCGCCGCGTGGCTGCGGGCGCATGTGGTGCGGCTGCTCGGGCCGCTGATGGAGATCGAGTCGGCCGCCGACCTCACGGGGCTTGCCCGCGGCATCGGCTATCAGGTGGTCGAGGCGCTCGGCGTCCTGGAGCGGGCCAAGGTGGCGCATGAGATGCGCAGCCTCGATCAAGACGGGCGGGCGAATCTCCGCCGTCACGGCGTGCGCTTCGGCGCCTACCACATCTTCCTGCCCGCGCTCCTGAAGCCGGCGCCGCGCACGCTCGCCGCCCAGCTCTGGGCCCTCAAGAGCGGCGGCCTCGACCAGCCGGGCCTCGACGAGATCGCGCATCTGGCCAGCTCCGGCCGCACCTCGATCAAGGTCGATCCGGCCATCGCCAAGGGCCTCTACCGCGCCGCCGGCTTCCGGGTCTGCGGCGAGCGGGCGGTGCGCGTCGACATCCTGGAGCGGCTCGCGGATCTCATCCGCCCGGCCATCGCCTACCGTCCCGGCACGACGCCGGGCGAGCCTCCGGCCGGCACCGCCGACGGCGACGGGTTCGTGGCGACCGTCAACATGACCTCGCTGGTCGGCTGCTCGGGCGAGGATTTCGCCTCGATCCTGAAGTCGCTCGGCTATGTGGCGCAGAGCCGCCCCGGCCCGGCCATCACCGTGCCGCTGGTCGCCGCCGCCCCGACTGTCCCCGCCGCGCGCGCCGCCGAGGCCGCGCCGGAGGAGACGGCTGCGGAAGGCCCGACCGGGGAAGCGGCTCAGGACGCCGCGCCGGAGACGGCCGAGGGTGACGTTGGGGCCGAGCCGGCGCTCGCGTCCACCGTCGAGCCGACCTCCGACGAGAGCGCCGAGGCCCCGGCCGAGACGGCGGCTCCCGAGGCCGAACCGGCCGAGGCAGAGCCGGCGGAGGCATCCACCGAGGCGGAGGCTCCGGCGGACGAGCCGGCACCGGCCGAGACCGCGACCGAGGCCGCTGCACCGGAAGCGTCTGCCCCGGAAGCGTCTGCCCCGATGCCGGCCGAGACCGCAGCCGCCGCACAGGACGCAGCCGCGACCGGTGAGGTCGAGGCTGTCGATGCCGCCGATTCGGCACTCCCCACCGAGTCCGCTGCCGAAGTGCCCACACCGGAGACGACGGCCTCCGAAGCCGGCGCCGAGCCGGCCGCGCCCGAGACCGTCGAGGTCTGGCACCTGCATCGTCCGCAACGCCATTCCGGCCCGCGGCACGGTCGCGGCCAGGGTCGCCAGGATGGGCGCCCGGACGGACGGCAAGAGGGACGGCACGAGGGACGACAGGACGGTCGTCAGGATGGCCGCCAGGGCGAGCGCCGGGGCGATGGTCCGCGCCGTCCCCGCGAGGATCGTCCGGAGGGCGGACGTCCCGCCCGGGCCGAGGGTCGAGGTGACGGGCGCCGGGACGGCCAGGGGGAGGGCGGCCCGCGCCGCGATCATCCCGGCAATCGCAACCGGCCCGACCGCCGCGACGACAACCGCCGTCCGAACGCCGAGCCGCGCCCGCCGCGCCGCGAGCGCCAGCCCGATCCCGACTCACCCTTCGCGGCGCTCGCTGCCCTGAAGGCGAAGCTCGAAACTGACGGGGGCAAGCGCTGAGGCCGCCTCTGTCAGGGCCCTCGCTTCTCAGCGATGGCCCTGATTTTGTGCGGGCCTCAATCGCCGGCGCCCGCCTCCGTGGGCTCGGGCTTAGAGCATCATCCCGAAAGGTGGTCGCCAGCCTTCGGAAAAAGGTGATGCAAAAACAAAGGTCTAGAG
>JAGTAM010000019.1 GCA_023422485.1 Pseudomonadota bacterium
GCCCTGGCGCGGGTCGCCGATCCGCCGGCCGGCGTCACCGTGCTCGGCCCGGCCGAAGCGCCGCTCGCCCTGGTGCGCGGGCGCTGGCGCTTCCGGCTTCTGGTGAAGACCGAGCGCGGCATCGACGTGCAGAGCTATCTACGGGATTGGCTCGCCCGCGGACCGAAGCCGCGAGGTAACCTCAAGGTCGCAATCGACGTGGACCCGCAGAGCTTTCTATAATCGGCCTCGTTCGCCGCCGGCTCGAGGTCCCTCTCGGTCTCTGGCCCTCGGCTCAATCGAGGAGCGCCGCGCCTTGCTGACCTATGAGAAGAAGCCCGATTCCGCGATCGCCGAGATCGTCGTCGATGGAAAGATCTCCGACGAGGAGATGAACGCGGTGATGACCGCGATGAAGGCGGACCTCGACAAGGGCGGCCGTCTCAAGCTCCTGGAGGACATCCGCAGCTTCGAGGGCATGGAGCCGGCGGCCTTCTTCAAGGATCCCCGCTTCGGCATCTCGATGATGAAGGGCGTGAGCCACGTGGCGCTCGTCACCGACGCGACCTGGCTGCGCGCCGTGGCCGAGACCTTCGGCTTCGTCTCGCCGGTGCAGATCAAGGTGTTCGAGCGCGCCCGCATTGGTGAGGCGCGGACCTGGCTCGAAGCGGCGGTCTGAGCGGCGGATCGCTCCCGCACGAAAAAGGGCGGGCCTTGCGGGCCCGCCCCTCGACTCGGAGACGTTGATTCCGTCACTCGGCCGAGGCGGTGCGGACGGTGTGGCGCTTGGCCATCCAGCGGCCGGTGCAGAGGCCGCCCGAGACGCGCCAGATTCCGGAGCCCGCGCGAGCCCGAAGCTGGCCCGAGGCGGTGCCGTTCGCAGCCGCCGTCGCGACGTTGAGGCCCACATCGCCGCCGGCCCCGACGCGACCGGTCACCGTCGTGCTGCCCGAGGAGGCGTTCGCGATCGGACGAACCTGCCCGTCCCGCACCGCGAGGGTGTAGCTGTACTGGGCATCGCACAGGCCACTCTCGGTCACGAGCTGGACCGACCATGTCCCGTCGAAATCTCCCGCCATCGCCGGCGAGACGAGCGCGGCGGCCAGAGCGGCGGTGAGGGCGAACTTGGGCATGCGGGATCCAGCTCAGCGACGAGGGTGAACGTACGGTGCGCCGTCGCCTGCGCTGTCCGTACCGTCGGTCTGTGAGATGCCCGCACTCTACGTGAACAGAAGGCGACAATATGACGGTGACGATGCCTCGTTTTCCGACGAATCACGATCATCCGTGAATAAATGACGCGCCGCCAACGAAGAGGCTGAGCTTTCTGTGGCTTTCGCGTCCCGCAGTGTTGCAAGCGCAGCTTTGCCAGCCTCGGGTCCGAGCGTCATATCTTGAATGAAACAGCCAAGATCAGACGTTGAGGATGCCGAACAGTGACGCTTGCTCGACCCGGGCAGCGCTCATCACGGTGGCTCGGACGTGTCGCAGCGATCCGCCCGCCTGAGGCACGCAGAAGAAGCCGCCTGCGAGAGGCAGCACAAGCTGAGGCCTCAGCCTCGTTCAGGCTGAGGGTTCGGCGAGCCGCGCCCGGTGGCGGTCGAGGGCGTCGAGCAGGATCGGCATGAAGGCGGAGGAGGCATCGAGCCTCGCCACGCCCTGCCCGAGGCGGTCGAGGGCCCGCACCTGGGCGTCGAGGCCGTCATGCGCGGCCAAGTAGGTCCAGATCGCGTCGTCCGCCTCGCCGACCTGAACCGGCGGCTCGGAGGCGAGCAGCGCCGAGAAGATATCGAGAGTTTTCTCCAGGCTCGCCACGTCGGCTCCGTCTCGGTGCATCCATGAAGATGAGGCTCGGGCGCATCGTCGCGAAAGGGGATGACGGTTCGGCGAAGGTGCGGGCAGCGTCCGAGCAGGCGGCGGGGCTCGATCGAGCACTCCCCCGCCTCCGGCGGTTCGGGAATCAGCGCCGGCTGCCGCCGATGAGGCTCGCGGCGGCGAGCCCGATGCCGGCGACGACCGCGGCGGTGGTGAGCGGATGGAGCGCGCCGCGGGTGTAGAGGCTACGCCGCATCACGTAGCCCGGATGGCTTCCGGCGGTGCGGCCGCCGACGCCCGCCCGGTAGAGCGACCCTTCGGGACGGCGGGGCGGCTCGTCGCGCTGCTGCAGGCCGGCCATGCTGCTTCCGACCGTGTCGAACACCCGCGGCGCCACGGCCTGAGCCGCGCTCATGATCCGACCGCCGCCGCCGATATAGATGTCGCGGCGGGGATGCACGGCCGCGTGGAGGATCGCCTCGGCGACCTCCTCCGTGCGGTAGACCGGAGGGGGCAGCTTCGGCTCACGGTCGGTGTAGTTGCGGGCGTGCGCCGGAAAGGGCGTGTCGATCGCCGCCGGCTTGATCAGTGTAACCGCGACCGGCGCCCCCTCCTCCTTCAGCTCGATGCGCAGGGAATCGGTGAAGCCTTTGATGGCGTGCTTGCTGGCGCTGTACATGCCCTGGAGCGGGAAGGCGACGTCGGAGGCGACGCTGCCGAGATTGATCAGCGTGCCGCCGCTCGCCTTCAAGTGCGGCAGCGCCACGAGTGAGCCGTAGACGACGCCCCAGAAGTTGACGTCGAACAGGCGTCGGTGGTCACCGTCTTCGACCTCCTCGAGCCGGCCGACGATGGAGAGCCCGGCATCGTTCACCCAGGTGTCGATGCGGCCGTAGCGGTCGATCGCGGCGCGGGCCAGCGCCTCGACCTGCGCGCGATCCGAGACATCGGTGACGACGTCGAGCGCCTCGCCGCCTTGCCCTATGATCTCCGCCCGGATCTCGGCCAGCGCCTCTGCGTTGCGGGCGGCGAGCACGACCCGCGCGCCGCGCGCCGCGGCCATGCGCGCGGTCGCGAGCCCGATGCCGCTGGAGGCGCCGGTAATCACGATGACCTGCCGGTCCAGCGGCTTCTTGGCAGCGCTCGGCATGCACGTCTCCTGTGATCACGGGATAATCGGAAGCGCTACGAAGGCGTCGTCCCGATGGTTGTCAGCCGGTGAACCCGGCCGCGAACAGCTCAGTTTCTCCGGTTCCAGAGGAACGGCGCCGGATCGCGGGCGGGCAGCCCCGAAGTCAGCGCCAGAGTCAGCGCCAAGCGTCGAGAATCTCGGCGGTCGGCGCCGTCTCGATCTGCTCGCCGAAGCGGCTCTGGTAGAGGAACATCATCGCGTCGTAGGTCTGGTCGGCCGACGAGCAGACCGCGTCGCAGGCGACGATGACGCGGTAGCCGCGATCGACCGCGCCGAGGATGGTGGCGAGGACGCAGACGTCGGTCTCGCCCCCCGTCACCACGAGGGTGGCGATCCCCTCCGCCTCCAGCATCCGCTCCAGGTCGGGCTTCATCCAGGGCGAGTAGACGAGCTTGTCGACGACCTGGGCCGGTGGCGCGAACCGGATCAGGCTCGGCACCAGCTCGACCATCTCGGGCCCGAGCGCGTCGAGGGTCATCTTCGGCCAGTGCTCGTAGTAGCGCTGCCACGCCCCCCTCCCCTCCTCGGCCGAACGGATCGGCACGAAGCGGGTGAACACCGTCCGCTCCGGATGGGCGGCGGTGAGACGCTCGATGTTGGGCAGGATGCGGGCGAGCCAAGGCGTGTGCCAGTCGGTCTCCTCGGCAAACATCCGCTGCGCGTCGACGCAGAGATGGGCGGCCCGCGGGCCGAGTTCACCGAATTTCAGGCCGTCCTTGCCTGCCATCTCGCCCGCCATGACTCGCTCCAAACCCTTCTTCTTCTGCTCTCTCAGGCTCAATCCGGGTGGAAGACCACCTTCACGCAGCCATCCTTCTTGTCGCGGAAGGTCTTGTAGAGGTCGGGCCCATCCGCGAGGTTGGTGGAGCGGTGGGTGATCAGCGAGGCGGTATCGAACTTGCCCTGCTGGATCAGCTTGGTCAGCGGCTTGAGGTAGCGCTTCACGTGGGTCTGGCCGCTCTTCATCGTCAGCCCCTTCTGCACGATCGCGCCCATATTGACGGGGATCGGCCCACCGTAGACGCCGGGCACCGAGACGATGCCGCAGGGCCGCACCGCGCGGATCGCCTCCATCAGCGCGTAGGGCCGCTCGGTCGAGGTCAGCTTCTCCTGCAGTGTCGCGATCACGTTGGAGATCCCGTGGCCGGCGCTCGCTTCCATGCCGACGCAGTCGATGACGCCGTCGGCACCCTCGCCGCGGCTGATCTCCTTGATCCGCTCGAACACGTCCTCCTTGGCGAAGTCGATGATATCGGTCGCGCCGTATTTCCGGGCGAGCGCCAGGCGCTCAGGCACGGTGTCGATCGCAATGATCCGCTCGGCGCCCATGATCTGGGCCGACTGGATCGCGAACAGGCCGACGGGCCCAGCGCCCCACACGGCGATGATCTCGCCGCCCTTGATCTCGCAATGCTCGGCGCCCTGCCAGCCGGTCGGCAGGATGTCGGTGAGGAACAGGACGGATTCGTCGTCCATGCCGTCGGGCACCTTCATCGGTGCCACGTCGGCCATCGGCACGCGGACATACTCAGCCTGTCCGCCCCAGTAGCCGCCGGTGATGTGCGAGTAGCCAAACAGGCCGGCAGTGGTGAAGCCGAACTGCGCCGCCGCCATCTCGGCGTTGCGGTTCGAGCGCTGGCAGACCGACCAGTTGCCGAGCTTGCACTGGCGGCACTCGCCGCAATTGATGTTGAAGGGCACGACGATGCGGTCGCCCTTCTTGAACTTGGTGAAACCCGGCGCGGTCTCGACCACCTCGCCCATGAATTCATGGCCGAGCACGTCGCCCGACTTCATGGTCGGCATCTGACCGTCCATCAGGTGGAGATCGGAACCGCAGATCGCGCAGGACGTGACCTTGATGATGACGTCGCGGGAATCCTCGATCGTTGGATCCGGCACGGTGTCGCAGCGGATGTCGCCCTTGCCGTGCCAGCACAGTGCCTTCATGAGACGTCCTCGAGGTTCGACCGGTGATGCCGTCCGGGCATCGCCGCAGGAAACCTCGTGCGCGTACGGCCAAGTTCCTCGCTGAACGTCCGACGCTACAATTTGACCCCGAGCCAGCGGTTCACGCGGGTCACGAGCCAGACGGTCGCGAGGGCCACGCACACGCCCCAGCCGACTTCCACGACCCGCGAACCCGCCATGCGCTCCACCGGCCCGAGATGGGGCACGAGGAGGATGATCGTGGCGGTGATGCCGGCGAGCCGGCAGGCGCTCGCCACATTGACGAGCCAGCAGACGAGGATCGCCAGCACCACCCCCACGGCGTAGGTCGGAACCGACGGCCCGAGGGTAAGATACGCAGCAAGCCCGATCAGGCCGCCGATCGCCGCGCCGGTGAACTGGTCCCGGGCGGTCGAGCGGGTCGCGCCGAGCTCGGTCTGGGCGACCGCCACCGCGGTGATCGCTGCCCAGAATCCCTCCTGCAGGCCGAACATCTGGGTCGGCAGGTAGGCGGCGACCGCCGCGATCGACGACATGATCCCGTGCGCGAGGCCGCCGGTGAGGCGGTGGCGCAGCGGCAGGCGCTTGTGCAGCCGCGCGGCCTGATCCCGCAGCCAGCGGATTCGGCTGGTGTCGCGGTCGGCCCGGCGCGTCTTGGCAGCGGCCTCCTGCCGCGCACCGTCCGGGGCTGCCCGCTCTCGTCCCATCTCGGTCTCCTCGTGAGGCAAAGCGCTGTCGGCCGGCATCCGCTCTTTCGTCCCTCTTCCTCCTGGAATGCGCCGCGACGCGCGAGCGATGACGGCAGGCGACGCCACCATTGCTCTCTTCCATGGACCGAAACGCGGAGCGAGGCCGATGGGGCAGGTCAAATCTGTGTCGAACCCCACCCGCGCGGCGGGGTTGTCCGGGCATCCCCGACATCCCACGGCACCGGAGCCCGGCCCATGGAAGCCTTTCCCAAGCCCCCCTTCCCCGATCAGCCGCAGCCGATGCCCGGCACGACCCGCGCCATGGATCCCAAGCCGGATCACGGCGAGACGAGCTATAGGGGGTCAGGGCGTCTGGAGGGCAAGAAGGCGATCATCACCGGCGGCGATTCCGGCATCGGCCGCGCCGTGGCGCTCGCCTTCGCCCGCGAGGGCGCCGACGTGCTGATCTCCTACCTCGACGAGGAAGAGGACGCCGCCGAGACGCGCCGCCTGATCGAGGAGGCCGGGCGCAAGGCGGTGCTGGTACCGGGCGATATCGGCGAGGCCGCTCACTGCCGGCGCATCATCGAGCGGGCTGTCGAGGCTTTCGGGCGGATCGACGTGCTCGTGAACAACGCCGCGCATCAGGCGACCTTCGACGCTCCGGAAGAGATCTCGGATGAGGAGTGGGAGAAGACCTTCCGGGTGAACATCCACGCGATGTTCTACCTGACCAAGGCGGCGCTGCCGCACATGGGCGAGGGCTCGTCCATCATCAACACCACCTCGGTCAACGCCGACACGCCAAGCCCGCAACTGCTCGCCTACGCCACCACCAAGGGCGCGATCCAGAACTATACCGGCGGCCTCGCGCAGATGCTGGCCGAGCGGGGCATCCGGGTGAACTGCGTCGCGCCGGGGCCGATCTGGACGCCGCTGATCCCCTCGACCATGCCGGCCGAGAAAGTGAAGCAGTTCGGCTCGCAGGTGCCGATGAAGCGGCCGGGCCAGCCGAAGGAACTCGCGCCGATCTACGTGATGCTGGCCTCCGACGAGTCGAGCTACGTCTCCGGCGCCACGGTGGCGGTGACCGGCGGCAAGCCGATCCTCTGATTGCTTGGTGTTCGTCCTTTGCACCCGGCCGGGTCGCCGGGTGCCTTCCGCGGGGAGCCCGCCTTG
>JAGTAM010000081.1 GCA_023422485.1 Pseudomonadota bacterium
GACGCTACGACCACGCGGCTTACGTCTCCCTGACGATGGAGTTCCGCTGCAATCTCAAATGCATCCACTGCATGATCGAGGGCACGATGGACCGGCTCGCGCCGGAATCGGACGCGCATTTCGAGGAGATCCTCGCCCGCAACGCCCGCGAGCAGCGTTGGACCGGCCTGATCCTGACCGGCTCCGAGATTACCCTGCGGCGCGACCTGCCCGACCTCGCGCGGCGGGCCCGGGCGAGCGGCTTCGCCCATGTCCGCATCCAGACTCACGGCATGCATCTCGGCCAGCCGAGCTTCTGCCACCGGCTGGTCGAGGCCGGCATCGACGAGTTCTTCGTCTCCATCGCCGGCAGCGACGCCGCCAGCCACGACGCTCTCACCCTGGTGCCGGGCTCGTTCGAACGCGCCCTGCGCGGCCTGGAAACCCTCGATGCGATGGAGGGCGTCGAGACCCTCACCAACACCGTGGTGACCGAGCGCAGCTACCGCCTGCTGCCCGCTCTCGTCGATCGGCTCGCCCACCTCAGACGCCTGACTCAGATGGAGTTCTGGGTCTATTTCCCGATGTCCGAGCACGACGAGAAGGGGCTCGTCGCGCGCCATGCCGACGTCCTGCCCTACCTGCGCGAGGCGGTGCTGCGGGCCCGCGCGCTCGGCCGCGCCGTCGAGGTGAAGAACTTTCCGGAATGCCTGCTCGGTGATCTCGGCGACGCGCTCGTCAACGGCCAGCCCGAATTGCACATCGATCCGGATTTCTGGCGGGAGTTCGGGCGCAACGGCTTCTATCAGTGCGTCCACCGGGAGGTCTGCTCCTCTCGCGAATGCCTGGGCCTCAACACAGCCTACATCGAAAAGTTTGGCCTCGAAGCCGACCTCGTTCACCCGTTGCCCGCGCCCCGGCGGCGGGCGGCCTGGAGCCGGGCTCCGGCTTGAATCGGCGGTGCCGCGCTTCCGGCAGGCATGTCTGAAGAGGGAGGCGGTTCGCCGGCAAGGGACGCGTCGAAAGACGGACTTTTCGCGGTCAGATCATCTCGTCCCGCCAGCCTTCCATCGGGACGATGCCCTATCGGTTTCCGAGCCGGGGCCACCAATTGTGCAGGACCTCCAGGTCGGTCCGCTCGACCTTCTGCGCCAGCGCCACCTGCTCGGCTCGGAACTCGCTCGCGGTGATGCCGAACTGGGCGCGGAAGCTGCGGCTGAAATGCACCTTGCCGCGAAATCCGAAATCGGTCGCGAGCCGGGAGAGGCGGCGGGTCTCCAGCGGGTCGCTGAGGGCGGCCCGGACCGCCAGAAGACGCCGCTCTTGCACCAATCGCATGATGCCGCCGTAAGGGGCGAACATTCGGTAGAGGGTCGCGCGAGACACGCCGATCTCGTGGGCGATCATTTCCGGCGACAGCTCCGGTGAGGCGAGGTGGGTGCGAATCGTCTGCTCGGCGAGCGCGAGATGACTGGCGGCGAGTGTCGGTGTTTCCGTGATCTCGTCGGCGCGATCGGGATCGAGCAGCACCCGCAGGAAATCGAGCGTCTGCGTCACGACCTCCTCGACGTCCGGTTCTTCGATCAGCGTGCTGCGTTCGCGCAAGGCGATGAGGTGCGCCGCGAGAAGCCGGTTGCGCACCGGATCGAGCCGCGGCGGCAGCGGGCCATCGGCAAGGCCCGGCAGCAAGGCGCGCGGAACGATGAGCGCGATCGTGTCCGACGAAGCCGCGAGCGTATCGATCTCTTGGGCGAGGTCGATGATCGCGACCTGCGATGACCAGATCGTGGTCTGCTGACCGCTGATGAGGCCGTTGAAACCGCCGACATTGTAGAGATGGAAGAGAACGTGATCCGGTGTGCGAGCGATGAGGTCTTGGTCGCGGCGATAACTCTGCGCTGCGAACACGACCCGTGCCACGATGATGTCACCGATGACGGCGCCGCTCGCCGAGCCGGTCGGGCATTGCTGGTCGGGATGGAAGGCCCGCGGCTCGAACAGGGGGCCGACTACGCCTCGCCAGACCTCGGCCGCAGTCTCATGCGGCAGTCCGGTCGTGAGATAATCCAATCGCTGGAGCAAAGTCACAGGAAAGTGGGTTTCCAAACAGGTGAGAAGACGTTTCCTCCATTGCAGCACATCTTAGTGCTTCCTATGAAAACATCTTGAAAATGCGCCGCCATTGCAGCGTCGCCGAATTTCGATGATACGGCATGGCGAGGGGAAATTTCACCATTATTGAATGCGGACCATCGGCTTGCTCATCAAGCGGGCGCTATTTCTGTTGGATGAATTGGAAACGTCGCGGCGTGGTTGAGGCCTGAGCCAAGCTAAAACCATCGGCTCCGGTTTCAAGGGCCATGTCCGTCGGCAGGGAATGCTCTGACCACGTTTTAACCTTTCGGGACGGCTCGGCGGATGGTCCGCGATGCGGCCACGAAGTGTCGACGACAGTTCCATAAAGCTCAAAGCTGTTGCCCACTGCCCTGTGAAGCTAAAAATCAAGATAATGCAAATTATGGCATTATATATCGCAAATGATAGAAAGAGTTTGATTGGCCCATATCGACAAAAATATGACGAAGAATTTGTTATTAATTGATATATGATTCGATCTTAACGGCATTTAGTATGGGTTGGGTGAGGAAATTGTGGATTTTTGTCTCGGCTTCGATGGTGCAACGAAGTCGAAGCCGGCAAGTGACATTTTTTGCGACGAAGTCGGTCATGATTGCTTCCGGCACCCCGCGCATCGAGGTTTATCCCTCGATGGCGGGCGTGGTCTCCGACATCGCCGGGTCCGATCCGATCCGGCGCGGCGACGGCGCCAGGCTCACCGTCTACGCCTCGCTGGTCCCGAGCCTCTACGGCACCAACTCCGTGCTGGCGGGCAACGACACCATCGAGGGCGGCGCGGGCAACGACACGATCTACGGCGACAGCAGCGAGACCTACACGCTCGACGTGACGGCCTATGCCGCGCTCAACGGCCAGATCGACACGGTCTCGGCCTCGGCCTCCGATCTGCTCGGCGTGTTCGCCACCCTCAGCCGCGGCGTCGCCCTGCTTCAGGGCGGCCCGAGCCGGACGATCGCCTACGGCAACGACACCATCACCGGCGACGAGGGCGACGACTTCATCGTCGGCGATGCGGCCCGCACCGTGGTGCAGGGCGCGGGTCCGCTGCGCAGCCTGTCCCTCGACGCGACCCTGGCGCTCAGCGACGCCCTCTCCGACATGCGCTCGGTCCTCACCGACCTCGCCATGACCGGCCGGGTCGCGCAGGCGGCGGTGACGGTGAAGCTCGAGACGATGGCGCAACGGCCGCTGAACGAGATCCTCGCCTACGGCCTGCCGGAGGGGATGGGCACGAACCACGTGGTGTCGATCGGCAACGACACGATCGAGGGCGGGGCGGGCGACGACCTCGTGGTCGGCGACACCCTCGTCCTGTTCCAGCCCGGCGTGGCGCGCGGCCTCGCGGTCGACGATCCGGCGACCGCGTCCGCGGCGGCCGGGATCGAGGCGGCCGTCACGGCCCGCATCGCCGAGCGGTTCTCCGCGATGCGGCAGCATCTCGCGGTGGATTATCCCGTCGACCTGAAGGCGGTGGCGCTGCACTGGATCGCCGCCATCGCGTCCCGTGGCGACAGCTTCCTGAGCGGGAACGACCGGATCGGCGGCGGCGAGGGCAACGATCTGCTGATCGGCGATGCCGGCTTCATCCAGCTGCCGGCCGCCAACGCCGCGCAGAGCCAGGGCGCGACGGCCGCGAGCCTTGCCGAGGATCGTGCCCAGGTCGAAGCCCGGGTGCTGGGCGCCGGTGCGGCCAGCCTCGACGGGGATCTCGACGCCTGGAACCGTGCGGCCTGGGACGCCCTGGTCGGCAATCTCGCCGGGTGGCGCAATCCGCTCTACGGCGGCCTGGCCTGGAGGAGCCCGTTCGGCTTCGCCGGCCATCAGAGCCTGACGGAAGGCTACCGCGGCTGGATGGGGGCGCCGAGGAATGGCGGCTTCGATCTGCCCAGCGTGCTGTTCGATCTCCGCTTCATCCTGGGCGTGCCGGACGCGGCGACCCCAGCCTCCGGCGTCTATGCCGGCGCGATCAAGGCGGGAGAGGACATCATCGCGGGCGGTGCCGGCAGCAACCGGATCTTCGGGGCGAAGGCGACGCTCGTGCCGACGGTCGATGCCGACGGCCGGATGGTCGGCCCGAGCAGCTTCACGGTGCTGCTGCCGACCCATCTCGGCATGGTCCAGGGCAGCTTCACGCCGATGCTGTTCCCCAACAGCATCGGCGTGATCAACACGGCCGGCGTCGGGACGCAGTTCCTCAACTTCCACTACGGTGTCGCCGTGGCGGGGAGGTGGGGTGCCTCGTCGCTGGCGACCTACACGCAGACCTACGGCGCCTCCGCTCTCAACGCCGCGGCGCCGCAATACGGGGTTCCGCAGGGCTCGCAGACCGGGGCGGATCAGGTCAGCGAAGGCGACAGCGGCCTCAAGATCATCGGCTTCCATAAGAAGCGGGCGATCTGGTCGTTCGATGCCGGCCTGACCCTGCCGTCCTTCTCCGCGACCGCCGCCAACACTCTGACGCCGACCGCGGTCGCCGGCCGCCCGGCCACGATCGAGGGGCTCGCCCACAAGCCGCTGCGGGCCAACGAGGTCATCCGCTCCATCGAGGGGGGCGACATCGTGCTGCGTCCCTCGAGCCGGCCGGCCTCCGCGCCGTCGAAATACGACACGTGGTTCTTCGACGAGGCCAAGGGCAGCTTGGTGGAGCAGGCGAAGAGCGAGGACGACATCCTCTTCCTCGCCAAGCGCTTCGGCGACCCGACGCTGCCGATGAAGTGATCGCGGCCCCCAAGGCTGCCAACGAGACCTCGAAGCCGCCGTCCGACGTTGATCGGGCGGCGGCTTCGATCATTGTCGTGGGTGCAACTCAGACGGTTCGGCCACGGCGACCACCGCCGAACCCGGTCTGAGGGGCGAGGATCGCCGGAGTCCGGGCGAGGGGATGGGCGCGATGCCGTTTCTGCAGACGATCTCGATCGACGCCGCCGAGGCCTCGGTCCATGCCGATGCACTGACGCGGCTGCGCGAGGACGCGCTTCAGGCCGTCGTCATCCGCAACGTTCTGACGCCTGCCGAATGCACGTCGATCGTCGCGGACCTCGCGGTCAACCGGCAGAGCTTCCCCACGACCTCGTTCCCAGCGCCGTTCCGGTCGCACTTCTATGGGATGAACCTGAACCTCGCGGATCCGGATCTGCGCGCCTACTTCGACATGGCGCCCGGCTTCACGCGCAGCCTCGGGGAGCTGATGGCGCCATGGGGCGGGTTCGAGACCCGCATCCTCGCACTGCTCTCGCGCCTCGATGGCGGGCGGCCCTACGTCCCGCCCGCCCTGCACGATGGGCGGACCTACATGGCCACCACCCTGCGCTCGCATCACGAGGGCGGCTATATCCCACCGCATTTCGACAACGAACAGAAGAACCGCCCGAGCTATCGCCATCTCGACACGCTGGTCGAGGGCGACATCTTCTCCTTCGTGCTGACCCTGTCGAAGGCCGAGCGCGGCGGGATGCTCGAAGTCTTCGACGCCAAGGCGGAGGCGTGGTCGGGCCGGTTTCAGAACCGCGACCGCGCGTCGGAAAAGCCCGATCTCGCCCGCTTCGCCCGCCACGCCTTCGACGTCGAGGCCGGGACCATCGTGCTCCTGGGCTCCGGCCGCTTCCTGCATCAGGTCACGCCGGTGGAAGGCGCCCGCCTGCGCTGGACCGCCTGCTCCTTCATGGCCCGAGCCCGCACCGGTGATGCCGTCCATTGCTGGGGTTAGGCGGGTGGCGCGGATTCCTGCCTATTTCGACACCTTCCTCGCAGCGGTCGCGGGGGGCGCCGCGATCGATCACGTCCATCTGGGCCATTGGGACGCGCCAGGGGCGATCGGGCCTGCCCGTGCGCGTGCCGGCTTCGCGCAGGCGCAGGATCGGTTGAGCGCCGCGCTCATCGCGTGGCTCGACCTCGCGCCCGGCCACCGCGTGCTCGATGTCGGCTGCGGCTTCGGCGGCAGTCTACGGGCGATCCGGGCGAGCCACCCCGAAGTCGAGGTGGTCGGCCTCAACCTCGATCCGCGTCAGCTCGCGATCGGACTCGGTCACGACGACCGGCGGCGCAACGCCGCCTGGATCGCCGGGGATGCCTGCCGCCTGCCGTTCGCAGCCTCCGCCTTCGACCGGCTGCTCTGCGTCGAGGCGGCCTTCCATTTCGCCTCCCGTCGCGGCTTCTTCGCCGAAGCGCACCGCGTGCTGGCGCGAGAGGGCGTCCTCGTGCTGAGCGACATCGTCCTCACCCGCCCGCCGCTGCCGGCCGAACGGGTCGCGCTGCTGGCCGACGGGCTTGAAGCCGCGTTCGGCCCCTGGCCCGACAAGTGGGCGACCCTCGACGCGATCGCTTGCGATGCGGAGGCTTCCGGTTTCAGTCTCAGGGTGACCGACGCCACGGCGAACACCGAGCCGAGTTTCCACACCATCGCCCCGGATCGAGGCGGCCGGCCGACCGGCGGCGACGTCCTGCGAGAACTGCACCGGCTCGGCTGTCTCCACTATCTCTATCTCCGCCTGGACAAGCGATGACGCGAGCCGTGCCGCCGCGCCTTGATTGCATCTCCCAAGCTTTGCCGAGGCCTTAAATTCGCTTCTCTCCCGCCTGATCGCAACAGCGCCGTCCCCGTCACTGCGAAACCATGTCCGAATCGTCCTCCCACCCGCCGCGGCGCATCGCCCTCGTCTGCATGACGCCGCGCCCCGATGCGCAGGAACTCGGCGAGCTGCGGCTGCCGAGCTACGGCATCCGGCGCATCCACGCGGCTCTGCTCGGCGATCCCGGCCTCGCCGACGCGGCCGTGCGACTGTTCGATCGTCGCAGCGCCGACATCGAGGCTTACGTCGCCGACATCCTGGACTTCGAGCCCGATCTCGTCGGCTTCTCGATCTATGTCTGGTCGGCTCCGGCCATGATCGCGGTGGCGCGGGCCCTGCGCGCCCGGCGTCCCTCGCTCGCCATCGTCTTCGGCGGCCCCTCGGCGCGATCGGCCTTCTTCGACCTCGAACCCTACCGCCCGGCCCATGCCTATCTCGACGCCGTGGTCGAGGGCGACGGCGAGGAGATCATCTGCGAGATCGCCCGGCTGCCTCGGTTCGACAGGGCGGACTGGGAGCGGGTGCGCGGGCTGGCGCTGCCGACCGGGGCCGGCTGGCTGCGGACCGAGCGGCGCCCGCCCATCGCCGCCCTCGACCGCATCGCCTCGCCCTACGCCCACGGGCTGATGCCCCATGGGGGCGTCGCCTATCTGGAGAGCTTCCGCGGCTGCCCCCTCTCCTGCCGCTTCTGCGAATGGGGCACGAAGGAGAACAGCAAGGCCGCCTTCTCGGTCGATTACATCGCCCGCGAGCTCGACGCCTTCCGCGGCCTCGAAGCGCCGGCCGTGTTCCTGCTCGATGCCGGCCTCAACCTGAATATCGGCGCCTTCCGCAACCTTCGGCTCGCCGCACAGCGGTCCGGCTTCCTCAAGGAGACCCTGCTCTGGGCCGAGATCTACCCCTCGGTCGTGCGCGACGAGCACCTCGCCTTCATCGAGGAGATCGGCACCGCCTATCTCGGCGTCGGGATGCAGTCGATGGA
>JAGTAM010000128.1 GCA_023422485.1 Pseudomonadota bacterium
CGTCCGGCTCGTCCCCACGGGGGTCCGCGCCGCCGTCCCAGGCCCGCGTGCGAGCCGGATCACCCTGAGCGACGGCAGCACCGAGGAGGTCGCGCTGGTGGTCGCCGCCGACGGCGCGCGCTCGGCCCTGCGCGAGGCGGCCGGGATCGGCTGGGTCGGCTGGTCCTACCCGCAATCGGGCATTGTCGCGACGATCCAGCATGCCCGCGACCACGAGGGCCGGGCCTTCGAGCATTTCCTGCCGAGCGGCCCCTTCGCGATCCTGCCGCTCAAGGCGGGGGGCAAACTCGGCCACCGCTCCTCCATCGTCTGGACCGAGCGCCGCGCCGACGTGCCGGCCCTGCTCGGCGGGGACGCCGCCGAGACGCTGGCCGAGATCGAGCGCCGGTTCGGGCCCGAACTCGGCCGCATCGCCCTGGAGCACGGGCCGAGCGCCCACCCGCTGCATCTCGGCATCGCCCGCAGCTTCCGGGCGCCGCGCCTCGCGCTCCTCGGGGACGCCGCCCACGTCATCCATCCCCTGGCGGGCCAGGGGCTGAATCTCGGACTCGCCGGGGCGGCGGCGCTCGCCGAAGCCGTCACCGGCGCCCTGCGGCTCGGCCTCGACCCCGGCGCCGACGCCGTGCTGCGCGATTACGAGCAGGCCCGCCGCTTCGACAGCGTGGCGATGGCGGCGGCGACCGACGGGCTCAATCGCCTGTTCTCCAACGACAGCTTGGCGCTGCGCCTCACCCGCGATTTCGGGCTCGGCCTCGTCGATCGGATGCCGGGCCTGAAGCGCTTCTTCATCGGCCAAGCCTCCGCCCTGCGGGGCGAGACCCCGCGCCTGTTGCGGGGCGAAGCCCGGTGAGCAGAGGGCGCGCGGTCGTCAGGCCGCACGCACGGAGGCCAGGAACCGCGCGACCTCGGCCGAGAGATGCTCGGACTGGCGCGAAAGTTCGGAGGCCGACGACAGCACCTGGGAGGCGGCCGCCCCCGTGTCCTCGGACGCGCGGGCGAGGCCGACCATGTTGCTCGTCACCTCGGTCGTGCCGGCCGAGGCTTGTCCTACGCTCGACACGATCTCCTGGGTGGCCGCCTCCTGCTGCTCGACCGCCGCCGCGATGGCCGTGGTGACGGAGTTGATCTCGCGCACCCGCTCCGTGACCGAGCCGATCGCGCCGACGGCTTGGCGCGTCGCGCCCTGGATCTGGCCGATCTGACCGGAAATCTCCTCGGTTGCCCGCGCCGTCTGGCTCGCCAGTTCCTTCACCTCCGCGGCCACGACGGCAAAACCCCGGCCGGCCTCGCCGGCGCGGGCCGCCTCGATGGTGGCGTTCAGCGCGAGGAGATTGGTCTGGCTGGCGATGTTCGAGATCAGGCTCACCACGTCGCCGATCTGAGAGACGGCGCCGCTGAGTTCCTGCACGAGCGCGACCGTCCGATCCGCCTCGCTGGCGGCGCGCTGCGCCAGATCCGACGACCCTGAGACCTGCCGTCCGATCTCCTGCACGGAGGCGCCGAGTTCCTCGGAGGCGGCTGCCACCGTGTTGACGTTGACCGAGGCTTCCTCGGCCGCGGCGGCCACTGCGCCGGACTGGTTCGCGGTCTGGAACGCCGTGGTCGTCATGCTCTCGGCGGTGGCGTGCAATTCGGTGGCCGAGGCGGAGACCATGCCGACGATGCCGCCGACCGCCTGCTCGAAATTCTCGGCCATCTGCCGCATGCCGGCCTTGCGCTGCTCCTCGGCCGAAGCGCGGGCGAGCGCACTCTCTTCCTCCAGCGCACGCGCGCGGATCAGACTGTCCTTGAAGACCTGAACGGCATCGGCAATGCGGCCGATCTCGGTCGCCTCGCCCTGATGCGCGACGCTGACGCTCAGGTCGCCGCCCGCGAGGGCCTGCATCGGCCGCACCACGGAATCGATGCCGCGCGAGACGCCGCGCACGATGACGAGGGCGAGTCCGACCGAGAGCAGGATGGCGGCCGCGATCGCGCCGAGAACCTGGACCTTGGTCGAGGCGTAGGCGTCGGTTGCCGCAACCTCCGCCGCGGCCGCGCCCTCGTTGTTCAGCTTGATCAGGGATTCGAGCGCCAGCGACGCACGCCGCCGCGGGGGCACGGCCTCGGTTTCGTAAAGGGCCAGGGCCTGTGCCTTCTCACCCTGCCGCGACAGCCCCATGATCCGCTCGCTGACGCCGGCGAAAGCGCGCCATTCCTGCCGGAACGTCTCGTAGAGCTTGCGTTCCTCGGGCGAGCTGATGAGCGGCTCGTAGGCGTCGGCGGCGGCATCGAGCCGCTTGCCGCGCTGGATGACATCGTTCTCGACGGCGGTCAGGCTCTTCGCCTCCGTGGTCAGGACATGTCTGAGCAGGCTGGTGTTGTATCGGCCGGTCAGCGCATCGACCTCCCCCACGGTGCGGACGCTGGGAAGCCAGTTCCGCTCGATGGTCTGAAGATACCCGTTGATGTGGGACAGGCCGCCGAGGCTCAGGACTCCCAATCCGAACACCACGAGGGTGAGGATGGTGAAGCTTCCGATCAGCTTCGAGCGAATTGACGAGTTCCGGACAGGCACGACACAGCTCCCGACGCGACCGGAATTACATATGTTAGGTGGTCACGCGGAGCTTTTACCGTGAAATTGCTAACTCATGGTCACCTGCCACCGCGCCGGGATTAAATCGCGAGCTGCCTTTGTTTGGATGATCGAGGCCGGAACAGCATCCAAAAGCGCATCGTCTGCCGAGGGACGCCGCGTCGGAAACCGGAACCATCGGGTCTTCCGTAGAAGGCCGGGTCAAGCCATTCGCGGCAGGCCTGCCCTTTCGACCGCGTGGGACGGAGATACCCGCCGCGGAGCGGATCGCCAAGATGACGGGTCGAAGCGGGAGGGGGCCGCCGGGTTGCGGCCCGTCCCCGTTGCGGAAGCGGCTCGACCGCATTTGCGGCCACCCGGTTTTTCGTTCATGTAGCGGCACCGCGTGCCGGGCGCGTCCCGAGCGCGCCGATCTGCCACCCGAACGCATCGGGACTTTGAACTCATGGCCACACCGGAATTCGATCTCGGCGACATCAAGCGCCGCATGCAGGGCGCCGTCTCGTCCCTGAGCAAGGATCTGGGATCGCTGCGCACCGGCCGCGCGACCCCGAGCCTGCTCGATCCGATCCAGGTCGAGGCCTACGGCGCGTCGATGCCGATGGCCCAGGTCGCCACCGTCAGCGTGCCGGAGCCGCGCCTGCTCTCGATCTCGGTCTGGGACCGCTCGATGGTCACCAATGTGGAGAAGGCGATCCGCGAATCCGATCTCGGCCTCAACCCGATGACGGAGGGCCAGACCATTCGCTTGCGCATCCCCGAGATGAACGAGCAGCGCCGCAAGGAAATGGTCAAGGTCGCCCACAAATACGCGGAGGAAGCCCGCGTCGCCGTGCGCCACGTGCGCCGCGACGGCCTCGACATCCTCAAGAAGCTCGAGAAGGACGGCGCCATCAGCCAGGACGACGAGAAGCGTCAGGCCGGCGACGTGCAGAAGGCCACCGACGACGCGATCGGCGAGATCGACGGCGTGCTGGCCTCGAAGGAAAAGGAAATCATGCAGGTCTGACGCCTCCGACCTGTATCGATTGGACGAACGGCCGGGCCGCGGCGGCAAGGGGCGCCGACAAGGGCAGCCCCAAGAGGCGGCCACAAGGGGGCGGCCACACGGGGGCGGCTGAGAAGGCGGCACAGGGTGCGCCAAGAGGGGGAGGCTGCGTTGGTTCGCTCGGAAGGCGCGCGGCAGATCGGGGGTACGGCGGGTGCCGCCCCCGAGGGAGCGGCGCAGCCTGCGCCGCGGCACGTCGCCATCATCATGGACGGCAACGGCCGCTGGGCCGCGAGCCGGGGCCTTCCCCGCTTCGAGGGGCACCGCCGCGGCGTCGAGGCCGTCCGCCGGGCCGTGCGTTCCGCCATCACGCTGGGCATCGACTATCTCACCGTCTACAGCTTCTCTTCCGAGAACTGGCGCCGGCCGCCCTCGGAAATCTCCGAGCTGATGGGCCTGCTCAAGCTGTTCGTGCGCAGCGACCTCGCCGATCTGCACGCCAACAACGTCCGCGTCCGGGTGATCGGTGATCGGGCCGACCTCTCGGCGGACATCGCCGGCCTGCTCAACGAGGCGGAGGCGCGCACCCGCGCCAATACCGGCCTGACGCTCGTCGTGGCCTTCAATTACGGCGGCCGCCAGGAGATTCTGCGCGCGGTGCGGTGCATCGCGGCGGCCGTCGCGGAGGGACGGCTTCGGCCGGATGAGATCGATCTCCCGACGGTCGCGGACGCCCTCGACACCGCCGGCATCCCAGACCCGGACCTCGTCATCCGCACGTCCGGCGAACAGCGGCTGTCGAACTTCCTGACATGGCAAACGGCCTATGCCGAGTACGTGATCGAGCCCGGCTTCTGGCCGGATTTCGACCACGACGCCTTCCTCGCCGCGCTCAGCGAGTATCACCGCCGCGACCGCCGCTTCGGCGGCCTCAGCACCGGGGCCGGCTGATGGCGCGGGACGAAGCCCCCCCCGCGCCCGCCCAGCGGCCGCCCTTCGCCAACCGCGAATTCGGCCTGCGCCTGGCCTCGGCCCTGGTGCTCGGCGCGGCGGTGCTCGGCAGCCTGATGATCGGCGGCTGGGCCTTTGCCGCAATCTGGCTCATCGCCGGGATCATCGGCGCGGCCGAGTGGCTTGCCATGACCCGCTCCGAGCCGCTCCTGCCGCTGCTCGGCCTCACCGGCGCGACCCTGTTCGGCGTGCTCGCGACCGTCCTCGTCGGCGCACCGCTCTGGGTGCCCTTCCTCGTCCTGGTCGCCGGTAGCCTCGGCCTGTTCGCCCTCGGCCACGGTCCGGGCCGGCGCAAGCCGATCTGGGGTCTCCTCGGCGGCGCGGTGGTCGCCCTGGTGCCGACGCTGCTGCGGATCGATCCGGCGATCGGCATCGTCGGGCCGGCCTGGATGTTCGCGGTGGTCTGGTCGACCGACAGCGTCGCCTACTTCACCGGCCGCCTGAGCGGCGGCCCGAAACTAATGCCGCGCGTGAGCCCGAAGAAGACGTGGTCCGGCGCGCTCGGCGGGCTTGCCGCCGGCGTGATCGGCGGGACCGCGACCCTCCTGATTGCCCGCGCGCAGGGCTGGGACGCCCTGCCCGGCCTTTCCCCGGCCGTGGTCGCGGCGCTCAGCGGCCTCGCCTCGATCCTGTCCATGGGGGGCGACCTCGTTGAATCCGCCCTCAAGCGCCGCTACGGCGTCAAGGATTCCGGCCGCTCGATCCCGGGCCATGGCGGCGTCATGGACCGGCTCGACGGCTTCTTCGCCGTCGCGCTCCTCGCCGGCCTGTGCCTCGCCGCCCAGCGGCTCCTGAATGCCTGAACGGAACTGATCCCGTGAGCCTCACCGTCACCGTCCTCGGCGCCACCGGCTCGATCGGCCGCTCGACCACGGACCTCCTGTCCCAGCATGCCGGCCGCTTCCGCGCCGGGGCGCTGGTCGGCGGGCGGGACGCCGCGGCCCTGGCCAAGCTCGCCCTCGAACTGAAGCCGGATTTCGCCGCGCTCGCCGACGAGAGCGC
>JAGTAM010000130.1 GCA_023422485.1 Pseudomonadota bacterium
ATATCCCCGAAGATCTCCGGTCCGTCCGCCGTCGCGGCGGCCTTGAACGCGTCGGCGGATTCGAAGCGCAGCAGTGCCATCACCTGATAGGGCGGCGCGCCGCCGTCCGGCGTGCCGACGCCCATCACGACCGTGTAGTCGTGCACGCCCTTGGCGGTCCAACGCTCGCTGACCAGCGGCATGTGCTTGTTGAGATAGTAGTCCATGTCGAAGCGGGTGCCGGCGCCGCTCGGATACATCACGCTGACGAGAATCATGGCGTCTCCTTACGCCGGCTTCTTCTTAAGGCCGGCGGAACGGGAACATGACGCACCCCTCCGCCGGATCAAGCCGGACCCTACTTCGTCAGTGTAGCTTTACGCGCGGCTCGGTCCGCCGGGTCAGCGCTCGGGCCAGGGCATCGAGGGTGGTCTTCCACCAGCCGTTCACCGCCGTCTCGTGCATCTTGTAGAGCGAACGGTACATCAGGCGGGCGAAGAGCCCGGCGATGAACATGTTCCTCCCCTGGATGAAGCCCATCAGGTTGCCGACCGCGGTGTATTCGCCGAGCGAGACGAGCGAGCCGAAATCACGGTACTTGAACGGCTTCAGCGGCCGGCCCGCGAGGCGGTTGGCCATTTGCCTGTAGAGGTGCGAGGCCTGCTGGTGCGCGGCCTGGGCCCGCGGCGGGATCGGCGTCTGCGAGCCCTCCTCCACGAGGTAGGCGCAATCGCCGATGGCGAAGACATCGGGATCGCGGGAGGTCTGCAGCGTCGGCGTGACGACGAGCTGGTTGTTGCGGGTGCTCTCGAGACCGCCGAGATCCTTGAGGAAGGCCGGCCCCTTCACACCCGCAGCCCAGACCACGAGTGCGGACGGGATGAAGCCGCCGTCGGCGAGCAGAACCCCGTCGGACCGCACCTCGGTGACGCGGGCCTGCACCCGCACCTCGACGCCGATCTTGGCGAGTTGCCCCATCACTTCCGCGGCCAAGCGTTGCGGCACCGCGGGCAGGATGCGGTCGGCGGCTTCCACCAGCGTGATCTTGAGATCCTTGGCCGGATCGATCCGGTCGAGGCCGGTGCGGGCGACCTCGCGGGTGGTGCGGTGCAGTTCCGCCGCCAACTCCGTTCCGGTCGCGCCCGCGCCGATGACCGTGACGTGGAGCTGGCCGGGACGCACCGGCCCCTCCTGGGTGTGAGCCCGCAGCATGCCGTTGACGAGGCGCTGGTGAAAGCGCAGCGCCTGCTCCTTGGTGTCGAGGGCGATGGCGTGCTCGGCGACGCCCGGCGTTCCGAAGTCGTTGGTGGTGGAGCCCACCGCCAGGATCAGCGTATCGTAGGAAACCGCCCGCACGGGCGTGACCTCACGCCCCTCGCTGTCGCGGCTGGCGGCGAGATGGATCACCCGCTTCTCACGGTCGAGGTCCGTCATCTCGCCGATACGGTAGCGGAAATGGTTGGCGTGAGCGTGGTGCAGGTAATCGACGGCGTGGTGGCCGACATCGAGCGAACCGGCGGCAACCTCGTGCAGCAACGGCTTCCAGATGTGCGTGCGGGCGCGATCCACCAGCGTGACGTGGGCCTTGCCGCGCTTGCCGTATTTATTGCCGAGCTTGGTCACCAACTCCAGGCCGGCCGCCCCTCCTCCCACCACGACGATCTTGTGCAGATCCGTGACCGTTTCGCTCGGAACCATCCTCGCCCCACCTCGAAGAAACAGGCCGCCTCAATTGGCGACGCTCCAGTTTGGAATGATCTTACAACAGCAACCCTTCAAGAACCCACACGTTCGCCGCGCAGGTGGGGTGCAAGTTTGACAAGACACAGTGGGATAATTGCAAAAATTTTTTTTGATGTTCCGGTCACCCGATTCTCAGGCGCTCGGCGCGCCGGGCTGCCGGAGAGGGTGAGCGCGGACCACGGCGTCGAGAGCCAACACCGTTTCCGCGATGCGCCGGACCGTCGGATAGGGATCGGTCTCGATACCGAAGATGCCGGTGCCGACCCAGAGGCTGACAAGGCAAAGGTCGGCATGGCTCACCGCGTCGCCCTGGCAGAAGCGGCCGGTCCCCTCCTCCGTCGAGAGCCGGGTTTCCAGCACCTTCAGGCCCGAGGTGAAGGCGTTGCGCAGGAATTCGAGCATCCGCTCACGCGGAAGGCCATAATTCTCCATCAGAAAATTGCGCACCCGCGGCACGTAGAGGGGGTGGGTGTCGCAAGCCACCACCTGGGCCAAGGATCGCGCACGAGCCCGTGCCCGCGGCTCCATGGGGAGCAGCTTCACGCCCGCCTGCGTCTCCTCAAGATAGTCGAGGATCGCCAGTGACTGGGTAAGTGGCGGCCCATCACCGTCGAACAAAGCGGGCACCGCCCCCTGCGGATTGATCGCCAGGAAATCCGGCTTGAACTGGTCGCCGGCATCGAGGTCGAGGAAGATCTCCTCGTATGCGATCCCCTTGAGGTTCATCGCGATGCGCACGCGGAAGGCCGCTGCGGAGCGCCAGTTGCCGTACATCTTCATGGGCGGATCTTCCCTCTCTCGGCTCAGAAGCCGTTGAGCATCAGCTCGGTGTGCTCGACCTGGGGCGGGCTCTCGAACGTGTCCGAGACGAGCGCCCGGTACGCCTTCCAGGCGTCGGAGCCGGTGAAGTCCCGCGTATGCGCTTCCAGCGTGTCCCACTCGATCAGCAGGCGGTAGCGCTGCGGCTTCTCGATCGAGCGGCGCACGGCGAAGCTTCGGCAGCCTGCGGCGGCGCGGAAGATCTCGGCGGCCTCGGCGATGCCGGTCTCGAACGCGGCCTCCGAGCCGGGCTTTACGTCGATCTGCGCGATTTTCAGAATCATGCCCGTCGTCTCCCAGTCGAGCACCCGCCCCGGTATCAGGGCCGAGGCTCGATCCCTCGGCTATAGCGGCGGTACCGGGGCCGGCAAGGCCTGTGGGGAGACCAGACGATCCAGAGGCAGATCGGATCGTAGATCGCCTTTATCTCGAAAACCGGACCCTCGTTGTCCGCGATGCCGCCGAACCTTCAAGTATGCTGGCAGGGAAATGCCGGCTGGACGAAACTCGATTGTCGACGCCCCTCGATCTCACGGCGCAAAAAAACCCTGAGCGCCGAGGGGCCGAACAAGATCGGCCTCCGGCAATCCGACCGGGAAGGCTGTCAGGACACGCTTCGCGAAGGCTCGATCCGCAGATCGGACTTCGTGCGGCAACCCTTCGGCCAAGGGCGGGCGCGATGCGGGATTCGGCCTCATTGCGGAGTGGACTGCCAGCAGGAGCCCGCCTGTCGAAGTGCGAACCACGAGAACGGTGAAGCCGATGCCCGCGAGGATGCGCGTTGAACGCGTCTTCATCGCTTCGTTCTCCGCAGATCGACGCAACGACGAAAAAGCCCCTCCCTTGCGGGAGAGGCTCTTTCGATCGCCGAGACTGCCGATCCTTACGCCGCGAGCGAGCGCAGCACGTAGGGCAGGATGCCGCCGTTGCGGAAGTATTCCAGCTCGTCGAGGGTATCGATCCGGCAGGTCAGCGGGACCTCCTGCTTCGAGCCGTCCGCCGAGGTGATCTCCGCGGTCAGCGTCTGGCGCGGCTTCAGCTCGCCCGCCAGCCCCTTGATCGTCACGGTCTCGTCGCCGTTGAGGCCGAGCGACTGCCAGGACGTGTCGCCCTGGAACACGAGCGGCACCACGCCCATGCCGACGAGGTTCGTGCGGTGGATGCGCTCGAAGCTCTCGGCGATCACGGCGCGCACACCGAGCAGCTTCGTGCCCTTGGCCGCCCAGTCGCGCGACGAGCCGGTGCCGTACTCCTTGCCGGCGAAGACGACGAGCGGCGTGCCCTCCTCCGCGTATTTCTGCGCGGCGTCGTAGATATACATCCGCTCGCCGTCGGGCTGGTGCAGCGTGAAGCCGCCCTCGACGACATTGCCGCTCTCGTCCCGCACCATCTGGTTCTTGATGCGGATGTTGGCGAACGTGCCCCGCATCATCACCTCGTGGTTGCCGCGCCGCGTGCCGTACTGGTTGAAGTCCTGCACCCGCACTTGGTGCGACTGCAGGTACTCACCGGCGGGGGAAGCCGCGCGGATGTTGCCGGCGGGCGAGATGTGGTCCGTCGTGATCGAGTCGAGGAACAGGCCGAGGATGCGCGCGCCCTCGATGTCGGTGATCGGGTCGGGCGTCTTGGTCATGCCCTCGAAATAGGGCGGGTTCTGCACGTAGGTGGAGCCGGCATCCCAGGCGAAGGTCTCCGCCTCGGTCACCTCGACGCCCTTCCAGTTGGCGTCGCCGCCGAACACGTCGGCGTAGCGGCTCTTGAACAGCTCCGAGGTGATGTTCTCCTCGATGAAGCGGTTCACCTCTTCCGAGGACGGCCAGATGTCCCGCAGGTAGACCGGCTTGCCGTCCGAGCCCTGACCGAGCGGCTCGCGCGTGATGTCGATCTGGAGCGAGCCGGCCAGCGCATAGGCCACCACCAGCGGCGGCGAGGCGAGGTAGTTCGCCCGCACGTCCGGGTTCACGCGGCCTTCGAAGTTGCGGTTGCCCGAGAGCACCGCCGCCGCGACCACGTCGTTATCGTTGATCGCCTTCGAAATCGGGGCCGGAAGCGGACCCGAATTGCCGATGCAGGTGGTGCAGCCGAAGCCGACGAGATTGAAGCCGAGGGCATCAAGGCTCGCCTGCAGGCCGGACTTCTCCAGATACTCACCGACGACCTGCGAGCCGGGGGCGAGCGAGGTCTTCACCCACGGCTTCGACGAGAGGCCTTTGGCGACCGCGTTGCGGGCCAGCAGGCCGGCGCCGATCATCACGCTCGGGTTCGAGGTGTTGGTGCAGGAGGTGATCGCCGCGATCACCACGTCGCCGTGGCCGATGTCGAAGTTAGTGCCCTCGACCGCGTAGCGGCTGGCGATGTCGGCCGCCTTCTTGAACTCCTTCTCCATGGCGTCGGCAAAGCCGGCCTTGGCAGCGTCGAGCAGCACCCGGTCCTGCGGGCGCTTCGGGCCGGCGAGCGACGGGCGTACCGTGCCCATGTCGAGTTCGAGCGTGTCGGTGAAGACCGGATCGGGGGTCTTGGCGTCGCGCCACATGCCCTGCGCCTTGGCGTAGGCCTCGACCAGCGCGATGCGGTCGTCCTGCCGGCCGGTGACCTTCAGGAAGTCGATGGTCTTCTGGTCGATGGGGAAGAAGCCGCAGGTCGCGCCGTATTCGGGCGCCATGTTCGAGATGGTCGCGCGGTCGGCCACCGGCATGTCGTCGAGGCCGGGACCGTAGAACTCCACGAACTTGCCGACCACGCCCTTCTTACGCAGCATCTGCGTGACGGTGAGCACGGGGTCGGTGGCGGTGGTGCCTTCCGGCAGCTTGCCCGACAGCTTGAAGCCGATGACCTCGGGGATCAGCATCGACAGCGGCTGGCCGAGCATGGCCGCCTCCGCCTCGATGCCGCCGACGCCCCAACCGAGCACGGCGAGGCCGTTGACCATAGTGGTGTGCGAATCGGTGCCGACGAGACTGTCCGGG
>JAGTAM010000134.1 GCA_023422485.1 Pseudomonadota bacterium
TTTCAGATCCGACCGCGCGGCCGCCCCCGCCTTTCAGCGGCCCTGTCTCAGAGTGATCTGGTTGTACGACCCGGATTGCGTGATGACGGCATTGTTGGACATCCCGCTTTGCGTGATGCGGATGACGTTGCCGATGCCGGTCTGCGTCGCGTCGATCCGGTTATACATGCCATCCTGCACACCGTAGAAGGCGTTGCCTTGGCCTGGATTCGCCGCGGTATCGAGGCTCGATGCCACCCGGTTCATCGTGTTTCGCAGGGCGCCGTTCTCGATGTCCTGCATCGTCGCCTCAGCCCGTGTCAGCAGGCTCGGAAGTTCCTGTGCCTGTGCAAGGCCGGACATGTTCGCCAGAGTGGCGCAACCGACAATGATCGAAGCAATTTTACGCATCGGGAACGATCCTTTTCGTCGCCCGAAGATTCCGTTTTCCGGTTAAGAAAGCTTGTATAGGCAGGAGGTCATCAACAACCGGTGGCTTTTCCACTTTCTCTGCGGAGCGATCACGTGATTGCGACGTGATCTGAGCGGCTGGCTTTGACCGGGCTGATTCAAAGGATCAGCCTTGATCGAAAGTGTTGGTGATCAAGCGGGGTCGGAAGGTGAAAGCGGCGCAGGCGATGCTCTCGCTGCAACCGATCACAGTGCAGACGGCACGAAGGATGACCTTGGCTCTGAAGGGCAAGATCGCTGTGACCACCGAACATCCAACCTCCGAGACGGAGCGGCGAGTCTTTCGCTGCGCAAGGCTCGGGAGCGGATCCGCTCTCGGACGGTAACCTTTCAGTAAACAAACATCCTTAACGAAATTCCTGAACGCCCGACGACATGTCTTTCGGCTGACTCTCGCCGCACCGACCAAGATCGGGCCGCGACGTCGAAACGAAGCCGGCAGCTTCCGAACGGCGCGTTGGGTCGATCATCGTTCGAGGTCTGCCGACCTCGTCAGCGGAAAGCCTGTGCCATGTCGGAGACGGTCAAAGCGGGCAAAAACGCGGCAAAAGTGCCGACCGGAACGATCTCGCCGGAGGAGATGCTGAAGCAGGCGGTGGCCGGCGCGAAGGCCGGGCCGGCGACAGCGCCGATCGCGCTGCTCGCCCGCAAGAGCGTCCGCCTCGGCACCCAGGGCCGTTTGGCCGCAGCGAGTGCAGCCGCCCTGATCGGCGGCCTTTCACTCAGCCTCATCGCCGCACCGCAAGGGCAGTCCGGCGATGGGATCGCGCAGATTCGGAGCGAGTTGGCCGCGGGACGAGTGGAATCGGCTCGGCTTGCGCAGGAGGTGGACCGGCTGGCCCGCATCGCCACGGCCCTGCGCGAGGCCAGCGAGGCCGCTCGCGGTGAGACCAAGGCGCTTGCTGCCGGCCTCGGCGAGCGGATTGGCCGCAGCGAGCAGGCGCTCGACAAGCGGTTGGCGAACCTGTCCGAGACGATGACCCGTGGCGAGCGCGAGCAGACCGAGCGCATCTCCGGCATGATCGCGCAGCTTGAGAAGAAGTCGCAGGCCGCGGCAACCTCCGTTGCGCCCAAGCCCGAGGTGAAATCCGAAGCGAAGGCAGAGCCGCGCATGCCCGAGCCAACGCAGACCGGCAGTCTCCCGGACAAGCCGAAGACCGAGACCTTGGAGGGCTGGGCACTGCGCGACGTCTACGATGGCGTCGCGATCCTCGAAGACCGGCGGCGACGGCTCGTCGAAGTCGGGCGAGGCGACGCCGTGCCGGGCATCGGCCGAGTCGAGGCGATCGAACGTCGTGGCCGGCAATGGGTCGTCGTGACGCGCCTTGGCATCATCACGCCCCAAGCTTGGTAGGATCTGCCCGCAGCCCAGAAGTGGTTCGTCAGGTCGCCGGTGCTACTTCGGTGGGCCGGAGCGCAGCGAGGGTCGCACCCGGCACGACCGGGGACGCTTCGGCCAGCATGGTCGCCCGCTCCAGGCGCATCCGGCCACGCTCGCGGGCTTCCTCGCGCGCCTTCGGCGTTGCGTGGAGCATCATTGCGAGAAGCGCCTCGCTGTCAGATTGCTCCGTCAGATTCTTCGCATCGAAGACTGGCATGACCCGCTCTCGCCCTCGATGAGGGAACGCGGTTTACGAGCGAAAGCTCGACCGTTCACGAACAACTGACGAATTGGGGATAAGTTCCGCCAGTTCATCCGCTTTAACCGCGCTTTCATATTTGCGTCGCAACGGACGATACTGCGGTGCGAAGCCGCACGCGAGCGACGCAATAGTTGTACAGCTCATGTCTGCGGCAGTTCCAATAGGCTTGCCGGGAGCCCGCGGAATTGCGTCTCGACTTGATAGAGATGACCGGCCATCGGATCGAGCCTCGGATCACGGCCGCGTAGACAGGTCGTCACGTAGAGCGTCGACAGATCCTCTCCCCCGAACGTACATTTCGTCACGAGCGGCGTGGGCATAGGCACGACGTAGGCAACTCGTCCGTCCGGCGTGAAGCGGGTGATGCGCCCGGTGCCGTAATGGCAGATCCAGAGGTGGCCGTCGGCGTCGAGTGTCAGGCCGTCCGGCTTGCCCCAGCCATCCTCGAAGCGGAGGAGGGGCCGACCTTCGCCGATCCGATCCTCGTCGAGATCGTGAACCCGCACGATACCGTGGGCCGTGTCGATCGTGTAGAGACGGCGGCCGTCCGGACTGACGACGGGACCGTTCGTCACGGCGGCAGCCTCTCCGAAAGTCTCGAGGTGGTTCCCGTCCCAGCGATGGAAGCGGCCGGTCTCCGCCTCCTCCCCATCATCCATGCTTCCGAAATAGAGCCGCCCGTCCGGCCCGACCTGTCCGCTATTCAGTCGGTTGTTCTCGGGATAGTCGTCCGGGCGAATGAGCGGGATGCGGGAACCATCCGAAAGGCGCAAGGCTGCCACGCCGGACT
>JAGTAM010000259.1 GCA_023422485.1 Pseudomonadota bacterium
CGCCGTGGCGCCCTCCGTCGGCGCCACAAACAGCTCACCTAACGGCACCGCCAGCGCCTCGGCCACCTTGTCGAGCAGGTCGACCGTCGGGTTCTCGGCTTGCCGTTCCAGCCCGCCGAGATACGCCCGGTCCACGCCCGCGTCCGCTGCCAGCCGCTCCTGGCTCAACCCCTGCGCCACGCGCACCCGGCGCAGGTTCCACGCGACCAATGCCCGACCCTTCATAGACGAGGATCAGCGGTCAGCAGGGGCTATCTAACCACTGGCTATAGCCATAGGGTAAGGATAAGCTCGCCCCGCGGCAGGGAGACCGCACGGGGCACAGGGTCACCATGCGGGTGCGCATCCACCGCGGCACGCGCGAGATCGGCGGCACCTGTGTCGAGCTGGAGCACGATGGGGCCCGCCTGCTGCTCGACCTCGGCCTGCCGCTGGACGGGGGCCCCGACTACACGAGCCGCCACCCGGCGATCGACGGACTGACCGGCGGTGGTGATCTCCTTGCGCTTGTTCTCAGCCACGGCCACCGCGACCACGTCGGACTGAGCCACCTCGCCGGGCCGGACCTACCCGTGGCGATGGGCGCCGCGACCCTGCGTATCCTCCGGGCCGCAGCCGCCTTCGTCCCGGACAGCTATGTCCCGACGAACACTGTCACCTTCACCGACGGGCAGGCGCTCCGCTTCGGCCCGTTCACCGTCACGCCGATCCTCGTCGACCACTCGGCCTACGATGCCTACGCCCTGCTGGTGGAGGCAGGTCAGCAACGTCTGCTGTACTCCGGCGACCTGCGCGCGCACGGGCGCAAGGGCGCGCTGTTCGAGCGCCTCGTGCGCGACCCACCGCGCGGGATCGACACCCTGCTGCTGGAGGGATCCAGCCTCGGCCGCCTCGACGACGACCGCTCCTTCCCGACCGAGGCGGACATCGAGGACCGCTTCGTCAGCCTGTTCGCTGACACCGAAGGCCTGGCGCTGGTGGCGGCCTCGGCTCAGAACATCGACCGCGTCGTCTCCCTCTTCCGCGCATGCAAGCGCACCGGCCGCACGCTGGTGCTCGACCTCTACGCCGCCGAGGTACTGGCCGCGACCGGCAACCCGCGCATCCCGCAATCCGACTGGCCGGGCATCAGTGTCTTTGTCCCCCAGCACCAGCGCGTGCGGATCAAGCGCACCGGCCGCTTCGACCTGATCGAGCGGCACGGAGCGAATCGCATCTACGGCGAACAACTCGCGGCGATCGCGCCCCGCGCCGCCTTACTGTTCCGCCACTCGCTGCTGCCCGACCTCGACCGAGCCGACTGTCTCACCGGCGCACGGGCAATCTGGTCGCAGTGGGCCGGCTACCTCGACCAGCCCCGAGGCCAAGCGCTCGTCACCGATCTGGCTACCCGCGCCATTCCGCTCAGCCACGCCCATACCTCGGGCCACGCCAGCATCCCGGACCTCAAGCGCCTAGCAGAGGCGATCGCCCCGCGGCAGCTCGTTCCGGTCCACACCTTCGAACCCGAGCGCTTCCCGGCGCTGTTCGGGTCATGCGTCACGATCAGAGAGGACGGACAATGGTGGGAGACGGCGGCATGAGTAGCGTGGAGAACGCCCCTAGAAGCGGTACGGCTGCCGTTCCGTATCGAAGCCTGGGCGAGCCCTTCCTCGCCGCCCTCGAGGCTCTGGCGGACGCGCCGAACGGAGCTTGGTGGGGCGATGTACTCGCCGACCCGGACTTGCTGCTGGCGGTGCGCAACCGGTCGCTCAACGTCTACTACCGCGGCGCCTCGCTCTTCCGGATCATCCCAGCGAGCGAGGGCGTCGCGGCTGAGACGCACGTGAAGTACCTTGTGCGCCAGCGCCAGGCCATGACCCGCCTCGCCGCGGATGGCGGCTTCGGTCTCGATCCGGCTGCAGCGGTCTGGACCCGCTATGAAGGACCGGCGACGCTGGCCGAAATGAAGCGGGCCGCGACGCCGCTCGCCGGTCTGGAGAAGACGGGTGTGCACGCGCTGGTGCAGGCCAGTCCGAACGTCGTCGACGTTGAGGTGTCACTCACCGGGGCACCACTCGATACCGCGGCCGAGCCCGACGGAGCGCAAGCGGAGGTGGACGCCGCACTCCAGTCCCCCGACGGGGACGCGGGTGTGGCCCCAACGCGGCAGGATCGGCTCGACGTAGCGAGCTTGGAGGAGCGGGGCGTGGCCGATGAGGCGTGGCTCGTCTTCCATGAGGCCAAGCTCGCGACAAACCCTGCCCTGCGCTCAAGATCGACCCCAGCCATCGTGGGACAGGTCGAACGCTACCGTGCCACGCTGAAGCACGAGGCCGACCGCCTCGCTACGAGTTACCCCGCCTTGTGCCGCGACCTCGTCCGCCTCGACACGCTGCGCCGCGCGGTGCGACTGGCCCGCGGCCTCGACGTGGCTGCGCAGCCGCAGCGCGACCCGCTCTTGGACGAGGTGGCCTCTGGCGCACGCCGGCTGCGGGTCGACGCCGAGCCGCGCCTCGTCCTGTTCGGCTTCGACGCGGACCAGAGGGGTGGCACGGTCGGGACGATCACCGAGAGCCTGAGGAGCCAGCACGGTCTGAGGGTCTACGCGGTAGGCCGGCCGGGCAAAGGCACGGCTGCCTTTCGCCGCCCGAAGGATCTGTCATCCGGGGCAGTCTGACCCAGGGTGCGACCGCCGGCCGCAGCGGGAAACTGCAGCCGGCGGTAAATTTGCGGGGTGGGGAACGGGAATACCTACTCTCGGCTCCGCCGGAGCTTCCGCGAGACCCTTCGTCATGTTCCTCTCGGCTCGTCAGCTCAGCTCGACCCGCTGCCCGCTGCACCTTCGTTCGTAGCTTCACGCCGACTGCTACCGCGCAGCAACTCGGCCTGTCGTTCTCGTTCGCATCCACCAGCGGCCGCGACGCTGCTAGATCGCCGTCGGGTCCGCCATGCGGGCCCACGCCCCTTCGATCCGCTCCGCCTGTCGATGCCGGTGGACGACTCGGGAAACGTGACCATGCACATTCTATCCGCCGGCATTGCCACCACCTTCTTCGTGTCGGCACTCAGCGGCCTCTCTACGCCGGCCGCCGCCAAACCCGTCAAACCAACCTTGCCGCTCGCACCCTACGACGGCTTCTGGGCGCCAAGCCTGGAGCAGTGTGGCGGACTCGATCCGCGCCTTCACCAGCGCATTCGCTTCGACGCGGAGGAGAACTCCGTCTACGACGGGCGCGCGCTCGACGTCGGCTGCATAGTGGAGAAGGCAAAGGTCTATCCGACCGGCGTGAACCTCGACCTGATCTGCGAGATCGGCCAGGAGTCGCCCTTCAACTTCCGCACGGACATTTCGATACTCAGGACCGGTCCACGTAAGATCACGATCACGAACAGCTTCGTCGACCGTAAGCCAGAGACGCTGGACTTCGTCCGTTGCGGCGAGAGCGACCTACCGAAGCCGGATGCCGCTAGTCCCGTCGCACCCGTGCCCAGCCCGCACTACGTGTTGCCGCCGCTGCGTGACGGTGAGTTCTACGCCGGCCAAGCCTACCCAGCGGACTACGCCGAGCGCCGCACGGAGCTGCTGGGCGCGAAGGCGAAGCCACTGCCGCGCACCCCGGCGGACACGTGCACCCACGCGTTCTGCAAGCGGTACCCGGAGATCCGTGCCTGCTACACCGACTACTGTGTCGGCCGCTGGGAGCGCGCGGACGGAGCGACGGTCGACTACGTCGTCAAGCCGGACAACCTCACTGTGCTGCAGAAGGTTTGCCGCGACACGTGCGGCGCGGACGAGATCCGCCCACAAGCCCGCTGACGATCCACCCTCTAGAGGGGCGACGCCATGCAACCCGAAACCGAGTACGGATCGGCGCATCGTGACGGCCAGAAAGTGACCGAGCCATACGTCGGCATCTTCTGGGGCGTGCCCGACGGCGGGCGCACGGTACTGGTCACGGACCGCACGACCTTGGCGCAGGCGGAACCTTACGGCGACTGCCTTACCCACCCGCGCGGGCACCACGAGGTCTGGGAGGTATGGCGCCACCTCGGGGCGACGGCTCTGCGCCGCCGCGGCCTGCCGCCAGCCATCGGGAGTCACGAATACGAGGTGTTCCCACGCGGGCGGGTGGTCTACATGCGCGGGCCGGCGCTGTTCACCCTCTACGCCGACCGGCGCCTGCAGCGGCCGGAGACGGTCGCCGAACTCGTCAGGCTGTTCGGCCTGACCGGGCAGACACACACGGTGCGCTCGGACGCACACTACCGCACGCTCGCCTGACCCGGAGGACACGCAGCATGGGCGGCAGCTCGGCCGACATCGAGGCACTGCTGGTCGACGTCACCGATCCGGACAACCCGACGCCGGGGATGCTGCCAGCGATTTTCCGCGACATCGTCGGTCGGCTCGAGGCGGCCGGGCTCGCCTACGCCGTGGTCGGCCGCATCGCTCTGACGCTGCACGAGCAGGCTCGCTTCGTCGGCGACATCGAGATCGTGGCCGATCTCGAGCCGGACGGGGGCGAGCACGCCACGAAGCTTGTGCAGGCAACGCAGGCTCGGTTCGCGGCACACATGGACCCGCAACTATGCCGGAAGCCCATCGACCTGACGCTCCGGCCTTGCACCGGCGCGACCGAGGCGGGGCTGCTGGCCGAGGCGCTCACCCGCCTTTGGTTCGGCGTGCCGGCGCGGCTGGCGAGCGCGGAGCACTTGCTCTGGCTGTGGTGCCACACCGAGGCCGCCGACCATGCCATGAATGCCAGCGCGCTGATCGCGGGCGGCACGGTCGACCTCCGCCGGGTGCAAGGCCTGCTGCGCGAGGCTGACAACCTCGAGGAGAGTGGTCAGCGGCGGCTGCGTCTAACGATCGGCGACGCGGTCCTGACGACGACGTCTTCGTTCAGCCGGTTCATGGCGGAGCGGCGCGCCCGGCTCGACCCGAACCAGGTGCCGGTCTGGCAGCTGCAACAGGCGAAGGCCGCGGACAGCGGCGAGCGCTGAGGGCGCGTCCGTCCGACACGCCGGTTCCGCATCGCTGCGTAGGGCGACTGCGACCACGGCTGTTTCGCCGCCGCCGCAACGACTACATCAC
>JAGTAM010000265.1 GCA_023422485.1 Pseudomonadota bacterium
CACGCGGCGCGCGAGGCGACCGGTGCGGCGCCGTTCCGGGACCCGCGACCCGGAGCGGAAGGCGGCCGCCCTGATAGACTGCGCCGGGGCGGGTTGGGAAGCGGAACCGCGGTGACGAGGACGCGATAACGGCCCCTACGCCGCCCCGCGCAGGTGCCCCGCATGCCAGTCGCGCAACGCTTCCAGCGTCACGACGCCATCGGGCCAGACATGGCCCTGGAGGTGCTGGTGCGGCGCGTCCGGCTCGCCGAGGTCGGAGACGGCGGAGAAGGCGCCGTCGAGGCGGTGGCTCTGGGTGTAGCGGCTGCGCGTGGCGAGCACCGGCAGGCCGGCAGCCAGCGCCGAGCGGATGCCGGCCGCCGAATCCTCGAACGCGATTGCCTCGGAGGGGTCTATGCCGAGGCGGTGGACGGCGAGCGCGAAGATGTCGGGGGCGGGCTTCTTCTGCGCCGCCTCGTCGCCGGCGGCGATCACGTCGAAGGGCTGCGCGTCGCCCGGGAAGTTGAGCCTGAGCAGCAGATCGATATTCGGCCGGCTGGTGGTGGTGGCCACTGCCAGCCGCACGCCCTGCGTCCGCGCCTCCTCGACCAGGCGCCGCACGCCGGGCCGCAGCGAAAGGCCACCGCTCGCGGCCAGCTCGCCGTAGAAGCGCGTCTTGAGATCGTGGATCTCCGGCATCCGGCGCTTCAGCCTGTCCGCCTCCTCGGCGTGGAAGCGCTCGATGTAGTGGACGAGCCGCTCCTTGCCGCCCATCACCTTGAGCAGTTCGGCGTAGAGTTCCGGCGACCAGTGCCAGGGCAGGCCGAGCGCCTGGAAGGCGCGGTTGAAGCCCTGGCGGTGGAGGTCTTCGGTCTCGGCGAGCGTTCCGTCGACGTCGAAGATCAGCGCCTTCAGCATCGCACGCCGTCCCGCCCGGCGGCGGCATCGGCCGCGGCGCGGATCGCCGCGACGTTCGTCTCGTACTTGTCCGGCCCGCCCTTGAACGCGGCGGAGCCGGCGACGAGGATGTTGGCGCCCGCCTGCGCGGCGGGTCCGGCGGTTTCCGGGGTGATGCCGCCATCGACCGAGATGTCGATGGAACGGCCCGCCGTCATCGCCTTGACGCGGGCAATGGTCTCCAGCGCCGAGTGGATGAAGCTCTGGCCGCCGAAGCCGGGATTGACCGTCATCACCAGCACGAGATCGACCATGTCGAGCACCGGCTCGATGGCGGAGGCCGGCGTGCCGGGATTGAGCGCCACGCCCGCGCGCTTGCCCAAGCCCCGGATCGTCTGGAGCGAGCGGTGGATGTGCGGGCCCGCCTCGACATGGACCGTGATCGCGTCGGCTCCGGCCTCGGCGAAGGCGGCGAGGTAGGGGTCGGCCGGGGCGATCATCAGGTGGACGTCGAAGAGCTTGTCGGTCCAGGGCCGCAGCGCCTTCACCACCGCCGGGCCGAAGCTGATGTTGGGCACGAAATGCCCGTCCATCACGTCGAGATGGATCCAGTCGGCGCCGGCTTGCGCGATCGCCCGCGTCTCCTCGCCGAGCCTGGAGAAGTCGGCGGCGAGGATCGAGGGTGCGAGGATGGTCATGGGAACAGCTCGGAGCAACGATGCGCCGCCCCGCGGCAAGAACGCGGGCGGCCCTGGGAGGGAGAGGCTTCCTGCAACCGATCTAGTGCATCGGCCGGCAAGTTGCTCGCCGGCTTCACGCAAAAAAGCGGGCGCAGATAGGGCAGGCCCGCGGTCGTCACCGTTTCCGGCGGATCAAATTCGGTCTGTCCGTCACGAGGACGGAAGCAAAAAAGTCCGCTCCGGCCGGTTCCAGGCGTTCGGCTGGTCCTCCGCCCCGGTGCCGAGCGGGCATTGCACGATCACACTGTCGCTCCAGCGCCCGTACTTGTAGCCGATGGCGGGCAGGTACCCGACGCGGGCAAACCCGCAGGCCTCGTGCAGGCGCAGGGACGCCGCGTTGCTCGCGTCGATATAGCCGATCATCTGCCGGTAGCCGCCCGCGGCGCAGGCCTCGATCAGCGCCGGCAGCAGGCGGCGCCCGATGCCGGCATGCAGGTGGTCGGGATGCACGTAGATCGAGTGCTTGAGGGCGTAGCGGTAGGCCGGGCGCTTGCGGAAGGGAACGGCGTAGGCGTAGCCGGCGATCTGCCCCCCGCGCTCCGCGACGAGATGGGGCAGGCGCTTGCTGCGCATGTTCTTGCGCCGCCGCCGCAACTCGTCGGGGAGCAGGCGCTCCTCCTCGAAGTCGCCGGTATCGCCGACGCCCCGGCGGATGTGGCGCTCGTAGATGGCGATCATCGCCGACACGTCGGCGTCCGACGAGGGTCGGATCACCACCTCGGCGTGAGCGGAGACCGCCGCCGCGCCCTCCACCATCAGGCGCCCTCGCGCCCGCCGTAGGTGTGAAAGCGGATGCGCCCGTCCGGATCGGTCTCGCGGTAGACGCCCTGGATCTCGGCCTCGAAGCCGGGGAACAGGTTGGCGGCGGCCTCGAACATCTTGAAGTAGTCGAGCATGGGTTTCGCCCGCTCGT